>RGPS01000070.1 GCA_010084195.1 Terriglobia bacterium | reverse complement strand
AAGGAGCACTTTCACGACGGCACGGAATTCATCTTCATATTGGACGGCAGCCTCACGATTCGATTTCAGGGTGAAGCACATCTTCTGGCGCAAGGTGACAGCGTGATTATGGACTCTTCAGAACCCCACGCTTATTCCGCTTCCGGAGAAAAACCCGCGAAGGCCGTCGTGATCACCGTTCCGCCGCGGCTGTGACGTCAGGCTTGCAGATACCGGCATAGTCCGGACGATCTGCCGCCGTCTTGTGGCGGAAGCGCCGGATGATTCTCGTTTCGTCCAGCAGAAACAGGCCGGGCATCTGTGAGGAGTCGGCAGCCTGCCAGGCAATCCCGTGTCGTGCCAGAACGCCACGTCCGAATGCTCTCCACAAAACTTTGGGTCCGAACAACTGCCGCAGCTTGCCCCGTTTCAGGCCAAACGCCCGGTAAAGATGCTGTTCGGGGTCGGTAATTCTTTCGATGTTTTCCAGCTCGTACTTGATCAGCAGAGTCTCAATACCTGCCGCGTCGCCCATGTGGATCAGGACAATTTTCGTCCCCGTCGCCTCAATGACTTTCCGCTCCCGAGCCAGATCAGACAAGGCCTCCCGGCAGAATGTGCACCCGGCGTGCCGCAGGAAAACCAACAAAACCGGCGAGGCCTCGCAGAGGTCTACCAGTCTCACACCTGTTCGGGTGACCGCGCTCTCCAGCGCCTCCACGATACTCTGCAATTGCTCAGATGCCATTATCTATTCCCGGAAAATTAGAGGGGGACAGAGCGCACCGGTTCTGTCCCCCGGATTGGTAAGGTCGATTACGATTATTTAGGCAGGATGACAGTATCAATAACGTGAATCACGCCGTTGGAGGTCTCGATGTCCGTCTTCACAACCGTTGCGTTCTCCACCATCACCGACTTGCCGGCTTTGATCTTGACTGACTGACCATTAACCGTCTTGGCGGTCTTGAGCTTCACCACATCAGCCGCCATAACCTTGCCGGAAACTACATGGTAGGTCAGGATGCCAGCCAGCTTTGCCTTGTTTTCAGGCTTCAGAAGGTTTTCCACCGTACCAGCCGGGAGTTTTGCGAACGCTTCATCTGTGGGAGCGAAGACCGTAAACGGACCGGCACCTTTCAGGGTGTCAACGAGGCCCGCTGCCTGAACTGCCGCAACAAGGGTTTTGAAGGATCCGGCGGCAACCGCAGTATCCACAATATCCTGAGCCGGGGCTGCATAAGCTACCGAACCAAATACGAGAGTCGCGATCATCGCGCCCGTTCTAAAGAAATTCTTCATTTGCTTTTATTCCTCACTCAAATCGTCGAAGGAGTTGATCTCCTTCCGCCTACTTGGATTTCGCAGGACGGCAAAATGAGTTAAAAAAAATCACGAACTCCGTAACCCCGGCTACGGCAATGCGGGCGTCACAGGGCCAAATGCGAAGCGTGAGGCCCATTTCCCCCTGATCCAAAGCGTGCGGACCATCTCAGAGGCATCAAAACGAAGCAGGTAGCCTCGTGACGCCGGAATCCAGGGGGGCAACGGCCGAGGCAGCTCGCCAATTGGCCCCGCACAACGTCGTGCGGCCCTCGTCACTTCCGGCACAGACTGTTATCGGGAGGGCGAACCCATCACCCGATGAAGGGCCTCGACGGTGATCAGGGAAGGCTTGAAGTTCCCGAACCGATGCCCCTCGGCAATCGTCAGGGGAGTCCAGCCACGCTTGTTGGGCTTGTCCCAGATCTCTCGTTTGGCACCCTTTGCAACAAGAAATTCCACGGCCTTCGGGGAATTTTTGTAGGCTGCGCCGTGCATGGCCGTTTCGCCATTCTTATCCACCGCGTTGATATCGGCCCCCGAATCAAGAGCCACCTGAATAGCTTCCAAAACCTCGTCCTCAGTTCCCGCGTCTTCACCTGGAGACCTCGTCCCCAGGCCAGCGGCGGCCATCAGGGGAGTGCTGTCATCGGCGTTTGGAATCGTGGGGTCAGCCCCCGCTTTCGCCAGGTGACGCATCAGTTCCGCATCGGCCGTTTTCGCGGCCAGCATGTACGGGGTTGCGCCCATCGTATTCAGCCCGGTTAGCCCAAACTTGATCGGCTTTGTCATACGCACGTTCAGGTTGGCACCTTTATCAACCAGCTTTTGCAGGAATTGCAGGCTTGTCATGTTGCCGGAACCGTCCGGCGGCGGGTCATTGTCGCCAAACCCGGACTTGCGAACAGCGGAGATAATGTGCAGGGCTGAATAGCCGGCCCCGGCGGCGTTCGGGTCCGCGCCCTGGTCCAACAGCCAGGCCGCCAATTGGAAATGTGCATTTGCGGCGGCCAGCACCATCGGACTGATGCCCGCGCGCGGCCAACCCGCCCCGGATGCTGGGCGTGCCGGGCCGGTCGCTTTATGCAGCTCCACATTCTCGTTCAGTTTCGCCCCGGCCTTCAGCAGCGTAGCCACTGCTCCGAGTCGGCCTTCCCGCACGGCAAACAGGAAAGGTGTATACCCGGAGTCCAGCCGTTCGTTCAGGTTGGCTCCAGCTTTCAGGAGTGCCTCGATTGCTTCCGCGTTTCCCTCGGCCGCAGCCCACATCAGCGCGGTCTGTCCGCTGCGCGGCTCGCGGGTGTTCACCAGCGCATCATGTTTCACCAGCGACTGCACGGCCCCCACTTTGCCGGTGCGCGCCGCTGTCATCAGCGCTGTTTCCCCGCCAGGCAAAGTTGTATTGGGGTCGGCACCCGCCTTCAACAGCAGTTCCACCATCGCCCCGTCACCATTCGCGCAGGCCAGCGACAGAGGTGTCACGCCATACCGATTGGCGGCCTTCACGTTTGCTCCGGCATCCACCAGCAGCTTCGCAGATTCGGTGTCGTCGCGAAACGCCGCCCAATGCAGCGCCGTCATGCCATCTACCTGCGCTGCATTCAGATCGGCTTTTTTCGCCAGTAACGCACGCAGCGTTATCCTGTCCATTTCCTCAGCCGCATCGGCGAGGGGGGAATTGGAGCGGGCGGCGAAGAGTGCTGTGGCGATCAGACCGGTCAGAAAACAACGGCGCATCGCGATCCTCACAGCGTCTGTAACTCCGGCACTTTGCCGTTGCTGTCTGCGAATTTGTCAATCCTGACGCCCGCCTTATCGAGCAGCGTCAGGTGAACGTTCGCCAGCGGTGCGGCTTCCTTGTACTGAATGTGCTGACCACCCTTGTGACGCGCTCCGCCCGCAACAAGAATGGGGAGATTTACATGGTCGTGAACATCGCTGTTGCCCATGCCGCTGCCATACAGGTAATTCGTATGGTCCAGCAGGGTGCCGTCGCCATCCGGAGTGGCCTTGAGCTTATCCAGAAAGTACGAGAAGAGAGAAACGTGGAACTGATTAATCACGGCCACACGCGCCAGCTTTTCCGGATCGCCACCATTGTGAGTCAAAGGATGGTGCGGGTCGGATACCCCGATTTCGGGATAGGTCCGGGTGCTCGTTTCGCGCGCCAGCTGGAACGTGATCACACGGGTTACGTCGGACTGCAGTGCCAGCACCTGAAGATCGAACATCAGTCTGGCGTGGTCGGCATAGGCCGCCGGAACGCCAAGCGGCCGGTCGAGATCGCGGGCCTCGCCGCTTGCTGTCTCCGATTCAGCCTTCTGGATACGACGCTCCACTTCGCGAACCGTGTCCAGGTATTGGTTTACCTTCAGCTTGTCGTCAGCTCCGAGTTTCCGGTTTAGCCGCGAGATATCTTCGGTCACCACGTCCAGAAGACTGGCCCGGCGACGCAACTCCGCCAGCCGATCAGCCACGCTTCCACCTTCACCGAACAGTCGCTCAAACGCAATGCGGGGATGTGCTTCCGCCGGCAACGGAGACGTCGGTGAAGACCACGAAAGATTGTTCTGATAAACGCAGGCGTACCCGTTATCGCACTGGCCTACCGTAGTCAGCAGATCCATGGCGAGTTCCAGCGAGGGCAGGCGCGTATCTTTCCCAATGCTCTGCGCCGCCACCTGGTCAACCGTCGTGCCCAGATGATAGTCCGAACTCTCCGTCCACTTGGCTGTCGCGCAGCTCAGGAACGAGGCGTTCGAAGTAGCGTGAGTTCCGGGATAGGCGTTGCGGATTTCGAGGTTCGTGAGGACAGATATCTGATCCGTAAACGGTTTGAGGGAACGGAGAATCGGGGACAGTTCCGTCAGGTCATTACCTTTTGGCGTCCATTCCTTCATGTACGCGCCCATCGGAATGTAGACGAAGCCCAGCCTGCGCACCGGGTTGCCCGCAGACGCCACCAACGGCGTCAGGGCAGGAATCATCGCATCCAGGAGCGGTAAAGCCAGCGCCGTACCTGCGCCGCGAAGTAACATCCGCCGCGACAGAGCTTTTTTGGTAATGATCATTTTGTCTTCCTCATTTGAAACGGGGTACTTCTTACGATACCTAAAATTACGGCCGAGAATTTGTAGTCGCTTCCCACCGAGTCATTCACGATGCGACGGACTGCCGGCTCGTCATGGTATTCGGTGAGCCTGCCCAACGAGTACGTCAGTAACTTGTCTGTCAGCGTGCTGACGAACACATCCGGGCGGCGTAACAAAACCTTTTGCAAGCCAGCGGGTCCCTCGAACTTTGTTCCATCCGGCAGAATTCCCGAGGCGTCAATCGGCGTGCTGCCTTCTGCCGTTCTCCAGCGACCTACCCCGTCGAAGTTCTCCAGCCCAAAGCCGAGCGGGTCCATCACATTGTGGCAACTCGCACAAACCGGATTCGCGCGGTGCTCCTTAATCCGTTCCCGCATGGGCAGATTCTTCGTGGATGTGCTGGTTTCTTTCAGCGCAGGCACTGCCGGGGGAGGTGGCGGAGGAGGTGTTCCCAGAATGTTGTCCAGAATCCACTTGCCCCGAATCACCGGCGAAGTGCGCGTCGCATAAGACGTCACTGCCAGAATGCTGCCCTGCCGCAGTAAGCCCCCGCGGACGTCGTCCGGGCCGAATTCCACCTTGCGGAAGCGGCTGCCGTAAATATTCGGGATGCCGTAGTGCTTCGCCAGGCGCTCGTTTACAAAGGTGTAGTTGGCCCGCAGCATATCCAGAACGCTGCGGTCCTCGCGCATGACGCTTTCCAGAAACATCTGGGTTTCCGTTCGAAAAGCCTGCCGCAGATTGTCGTCGAACCCCGGGAATACACGCATATCCGGAGTGAAGGACGAGAGGTTCCGCAGATGCAGCCACTGTTCGGCAAAATTTGTGATCAGGGCACGGGCACGGACATCGGCCAGCATGCGCCGGGTCTGTTGCTCCAGCACCGCAGGTTTGTGCAGTTCATTCTTTGCCGCCAGATCCAGCAGTTCATCATCCGGGATGCTGCTCCAGAGGAAAAAGGAAAGGCGTGACGCGAGATCCGAATCACTCAGTTTGTAGGCCGTTTTCGGCGCGACACCTTCCGGATCCCTCTCCACCCGAAACAGAAACTCGGGACTGATCAGGACCGCGCTCAGTCCCATCTCAATGCCGGCGTCGAAACCATCTTTCTTCGCTTCGCGGAACAAGCGAAGGGGGGCCTGCAGGTCGGTTTCCGTCACGGCACGCCGATAAGCCCGCCGCATGGTCGCGGTCAAAATCTTCCGCGCACAGGGGTCTTCCTCACCTGCACCGTTGGGCTTGCAAACAAAGATACGCTGCCGGCTGGGCGTATCTCCCGGCCCTTTCGCCTGAAACGGGCCATTGATGGTTACCTGGTAGATGGCCGGCTGGATGCGCGGGTGGCGGTCCATATTGAAGTGCGCCTGATAGGGCTGGCGCTCATTTTCCAGCAGCAGTGAAGGCTTCTTCACAAAGGCCGCACCCACCTGATGGGGGCCGGCCTTTACTGCGACCCGGATATGCAGGGGTTCGTCAACCAGATGGTGGTCGTTGCCCTTCGTCGGCGGGGCCACGGTGAACATCTGAATCCGTTCACCATCCACCGTGAGTTCCAGTTCGTGCGCTTCTTTCAGGCCCTCAATGTACTCATTGCGGTCGCGGGCCAGGCGGATGCGGAATTCGTATTCGGCGTCCACTGGAAAGGTATAGCGGACCATCGTACCGCCGCGCGTTCCTACCGGGAGATCGCCGAAATGTTCTTCCTGCGTCAGATCAGGAGGTAGCTGAAAGGTATCTCCACCCGGAGCTCGGACCGGGCTCCCTACCGCCAAACGAATAATGCGGCGCGACGCAGTGAGATAACGATCCAGCAGCGTTGGGGAGAGATCCCCGACAGTGATGTTGTCAAACCCGTGGCTGGATTCGTCGGCGGGCAGAAGGTTCGTGACATCTACATCGAGCCGGAACAGATCACGAATCGCATTTTGGTATTCGGTCCGGTTCAGGCGACGGAAGGTATCGGTGCGCCCGGGATTCGGGGCCACCGAGTCAAGATCTTTTTCAATGGAAGCCTGAATTGAGGCGTAAGTGGTTTCGTCAGGGCGGGGAAGTCCAGCAGGCGGCATGGAACGTGCCCGCAGCTTGCGGACCACTTTCTCCCACACTTCGGGGTTCTTCGCCGGAGCCGAGCTGGCGTCAAACGTGAACCCACCGGCCTTGGTGGTCGTGTTGTGGCAGCCAGAGCAATATTGGTTCAGGCCAACAACGGGTGCTGCCTGGGCAAACTGTGCCAGCAGCAGCGGCAGAGATAGCGAAATGCAGACTGCACGTTTCATAGATAAAAGCCACTTCAAAGTATATAGCCTTTCAATAGCGTCAGGTCGCACAAGCCACATCGAATTCCGTACTCCGCTCCAGCAGGTAGGCGGGCATCATGCCCTTCCCCTTTACTGCAACTTCGCCGCGCGCTTCAAATTGGCACCGGTCCTTCATATACTCGTACGCGGCCTCCGTCACCTGAATCCGCCCGGGGATTCCGGTAGATTCCATCCGGCTGGCAATATTCACAGTGTCGCCCCACAAGTCATAAATGAACTTGTGGGTGCCAATGACCCCGGCTACAACCGGCCCTCGGTTGATCCCGATTCGAAGGCTCAGTTCGGTGCCCCGATGCTGATTGAAGCGCGCGACAGAGTCCATCATGCTGCACGCCAGGCGAATGATCTTTTCCGTGTGGTCCGAACACCGGGACGGCATGCCGCAAACGGCCATGTAAGCGTCGCCAATAGTTTTAATCTTCTCGACCCCTTCGCGAACCGCCGCCGCGTCAAAACCGCTGAAAAGCTCGTTCAACATTTCAACCAGTTCGGTTACCGGCATGCCGGCACTGAACTTCGTGAACCCGACAATGTCGGCGAACAGCACGCTCACCTCGCCATAAGCGTCCGCGATGGTGCGCTCCCCGCTCTTCAGTCTTCCGGCAATCGGGGCCGGCAGAATGTTCAGCAGCAGTTGCTCATTCTCCTCATTCTGCTGCCGGATGATTTCGGTCTGTTCGCGAATTGACTTCACCATCATGTTGAAGACCCGGGTCTGGGTGCCCAGTTCGCTGCGTGCCTCGAAAGCCACGTGCTGGGTGTAGTCGCCGTCTGCTACCCGGACCGCGGCTTCGCTCAGTGCCACAACCGGATGGCGGATGCTCCGCGTCGTCATCCACCCCACCATTACCGAGATCAGGATACTCCCAACCAGCAAAATGACGGTAATAATCAGCATGTTGTCTTCGGCCTTCTTCATGTGCGCCTGAAACTCTGCGGCCTTCGTGCTGGAAAAGGCCTGCATCGCATCCATATCGTCTTCGATGAGCAGCACCTGAGAAGCCCCCATTACCTGGGTCATACGGAGTGAGTCGGCAACTCGTCCCGCGCGACGGAGCTGGAATACCTCCTGCCGGATCGGTGCCCACTCCTGAAAACTGTGCTCCATGGATCGCAGCGTCTCCTTGCTGCCCAGAAAACTGGTCCGCAGAATGCGAAAGCTCGCTTCGACGATTACCCTGTTTTCTTCAACAACGCTATCCAGATTTTCCAGGCGAGTGTCATCAGCCTGCGGGACCTGGAGCATGGCTCGGTGCATCTTGAGGACGGCAATGTTTGCATCCCGAATCGCATGACCGGAGGTCATGGGATGTTCGTAGATCGCATCGCCGAGGGCAGCCAGAAGCTGCATTTCTCGGATGGAAAATATGCCGTAACCGATCAGGATCAGGAGGAGCAGGCCGAAGCCGCCCCCGAGGCGCGTTCCGATACTGGTGTCATCGAACCACCGGAAGGTATTGAGTTTCACAAGAGAATCTTAAGCACGGGTGCCTTGTCGGCACAAGGCACCCGTAGTCCGTGGGGACGAGCCGCGGTTTTTTTGGAGAAGTGCGGTTTGAAGCTGACTTTCTTATTGCAGGTCCAATGCCAGAGTCAGGCGCGCCCGTCTCGCCCCTGCTTGGCGATGGCTATCCGCTTCATTCTCTTATGTTTAGGTGTGCTGACTTCTCTTTCACGCAGTCTTCGCCCTGGCCGACGGCTGTTCCGATTTGAATCAGTGCGTCAAACTTCGTGTTTCAATATGACATTTGTTTGACATCTCGCCGTTTGCCCCTCAAGTGAATCGTGTTTTCGTCCGATAAGACTACCGGGACGGCCCGTGTTACTGAACCCAGGGTGCCCGAGCCGCAACAAACCCGTCCGGAGGTTGCAATGTGGAGTGAAACATCCATCAGAATTCTAAAGGCTATTGGGGCAGTGGCCCTCACCTGCCTGACCGTTGCGCCGATTATGGCGATCTGTCTGTTTGCCGAAAACTGAAAACGGCCACCCTCTTTAGGATGGCCGTCAGGAACTACAGGAAATTGGTCGGGGCGAGAGGATTCGAACCTCCGACCTCCTGGTCCCGAACCAGGCGCTCTACCAAGCTGAGCCACGCCCCGAAAGAACCAGTGTAGCATTCGACCGTTCGGACCCACGATATTTTCCGTCCTGAACTGCGACCAGCCGTGGACTACCATCAAAAGCGTGACATTACGGGATTTGCCATCGGTAGACACCCTGATCGGATCGCTGGCCGATTCTCTGCTGGATTCCGGGTACAATCCGCCAGCCTGGCTGATCCGGGACGCAGCCCGCAAAGCGGTTGACTCCGCTCGCCAGTCGATACTTCAGGGAAGCCAGCCGCCGGCAACTCCCTTCCTGATGGCGCGCAGCGAGCTGCGGTGCCTCCTGCGACCCTCCCTCCGTTCTGTCATTAATGCCACCGGCGTAGTGCTGCACACCAACCTGGGCCGTGCCCCCCTTCGCTCCATCGATACTCCAGCTGGCTACTCCAACCTGGAATATGATTTGGCAACCGGACGCCGGGGGAAACGAGACGTCCACGCCGGCAAACTTCTGGAAGCGATCCTCGGCGCGCCCTCAATTGTCGTGAACAACAATGCGGCGGCCCTCTATCTGATCCTGAACGAACTCGCCTCCGGCGGCGAAACAGTGGTCTCACGCGGCGAACTGATTGAAATCGGCGACGGCTTCCGGATTCCCGACATCATGAGCCGCTCGGGGACGAAGCTCCGCGAAGTCGGCACCACCAACCGGACCACAATCGCCGATTATCGCGACGCCATCGGGCCCGAGACGAAAGTTCTGCTCCGTGTCCATCCCAGCAATTTCCGCATCACCGGGTTCACGGCACGTCCCGAGCTCAGCGAACTGGTGGCCTTGGGGCGTGAATTCGGGATTCCGGTCTACGAGGATCTGGGCAGTGGGTGCGTGGTGGACCTGAAGTCCTTCGGGGTTCCGGAACCGCTCGCGCAGAACAGCCTGAAAGCCGGAGCGAACCTGATCTCGTTCAGCGGCGATAAACTGCTTGGCGGCCCACAGGCGGGCATCATTGCAGGCGATGCGGGGCTGGTGGCGCGGGTGCGGAAGAATCCCATGTTCCGCGCCCTGCGCCAGGATAAGTTGTTCTTCCAGGTCATGGCATCCACGCTGCGGCATATAGTGCTCGAAGACTTCGATGAGGTGCCCGCGTTGCGAATGATCCGCATGTCGGCAGACGAGATTCGAAGCCGTGCCGAAGCGCTGGCGCAAAAAATCGGCCCCACCGTTACAGTGGAGCCGGGTGAATCCGTGATCGGCGGAGGTTCAACGCCGGATCTGGCGTTGCCAACCTGGCTATTGGTGGTTCAGGACGAAGCCCCGAACCAGGTCGAGAAGCACCTGCGAGGCCTCGACGAACCCATCATCGCGCGCATTGCAAATGATCGCGTAGTGTTGGATCTGCGAACCGTTTTCGAGGCCCAGGAGCCGGCGATAATAGCCGCGCTCAAGCCCAAAACGACAAGCTAAGCGCGTTCCTGGTAGGTACCTTCAGAGGTGTTGACGCGGATCTTCTCGCCTTCCACAATAAATGCCGGTACCTGTACAACCAGACCGCTCTCCATCTTGGCGGGCTTGCCAACGTTGGAAACAGTGGCCCCTTTCAGGCCCGGTTCCGTTTCCACAACGGTCAGCACCACGGTCGCGGGCAGTTCCACGCTGATCGCCGTACCTTCATAAAACTTCACCGAAACTTTCAGCTGCGGAATGAGGTACAGGGTTGCATCGCCAAGCAGGTCTTTGGTCAGGTGCATCTGCTCATAGTTCTCGATGTTCATGAAGTAAAAGTAGTCACCGTCGTCGTACAGATACTCCATCTGCTGTTCGTCGAGGATGGCCTTTTCCACTTTGTCTTCCGAAGAGAAGCGGTGTTCCATCATGGAACCGCTGCGCAGATTGCGCATCCGCACCTGAACGAAGCCGCGGAGGTTGCCGGGGGTTCTGTGGCTCATACTGAAGACCGAGTGCAATTCGTTATTGAACTTGACCACCATGCCGGGACGCAGCTGTGTTGCGGATAACATTCGAAAGAAAACTCCAGTTTTAGTGAGAGAAAATACGCAGAACTCTTCCAATGGTACCATCTGGAGACCCCGATCCCCAGCCTGGGGTACGTGACACAAAAGTGGATGTCGGCTGGATTCATCAGCAAAACGGCTTGCACCTGAGCGAATAGGTACGCAAGGCAGGGCGCCAGCCAGGCTGCCGGCCTGCCCACATCAGGCCGGCAATTCCACTCTGAATGTCGCGCACCCTTCAGCCTGGTGGTACTTTGAACCATGGCCTCGCGCCAATAACTATGCCCTACGTTGCCACAACCCGTCAGATTCGCGTTTCCGTCGAGCCGTTCTGGCTGGAGGAGCGTTCGAACCCCGCGGAAAGCCGCTACGTCTGGGCCTATCAGGTTGAGATTGAGAACCTGGGTGCCGAGACCGTACAACTCCGCTCACGTCACTGGATGATCACCGACGCCCGCGGTCAGGTGGAACACGTGCGAGGTCCCGGCGTGGTCGGCAAGCAGCCCAAACTGAGCCCGGGCGAATCCTTCGAATACACCAGCGGTTGTCCTTTGTCTACCCCTTCCGGCTTCATGGGTGGCACCTACCGGATGATCACCACCACCGGCGAAACCTTCGATATTGCCATCCCCACGTTTTCCCTCGATAGCCCCCACGAGCGGGTGCTCATCAACTAGCCGGCTCGGCAGCATGACGAATAACTCCAGCACCATCGTGATCGGCGGCGGTATTGTCGGCCTCGCGTCCGCCTGGCAACTGACTCAAAAGTTTCCAGGAATGCGCGTCACTGTTCTGGAGAAAGAGACCGTTCTGGCGCAACACCAGACCGGCCACAACTCCGGCGTCATCCACTCCGGCATCTATTACAAGCCGGGGTCTCTCAAAGCAAAAAACTGCCGCGACGGCAAAG
This sequence comes from Terriglobia bacterium, assembly GCA_010084195.1. Lineage (GTDB taxonomy): Bacteria > Acidobacteriota > Terriglobia > Bryobacterales > Bryobacteraceae > BOG-234. The sequence goes on along the minus strand of RGPS01000070.1, from coordinate 14,476 downwards.
CTGCCATGGAAGCCTTCTGCCAGCGCGAAGGAATCCCCTACGAAACCTGCGGCAAAGTGATTGTTGCAACGCAGGAATCCGAACTGCCCGGCCTTGCGAAGCTCTACGAAAAGGGCCAGGCGAATGGCGTGGTCTGCGAGATGATCGGGCCGGAACGCCTCCGCGAACTGGAACCCCACGTGAGCGGGATCAAAGCGATCCACGTCAGGGAAGCCGGCATCGCTGCCTACACGAAGGTTTGCCAGAGGTTGGGGGAACTGGTGGCTGAGGCTGGAGGCCGAGTGGTGATGTCGGCCCGCGTGACCGCCATTCGGCACCTGGCCGATGGCATCGCGGTCGAGTCCACCGCGGGGGCGTTTGAAGCGGGGTACCTGATCAACTGCGCAGGCCTACACTCGGATCGCGTCACTGCGCTTACGGGTGCCAAACCTCCGGCAAAGATCGTGCCGTTCCGCGGTGAGTATTTCGAACTGACGCCCGACGCCTCGAAACTGTGCCGCAACCTCATCTATCCGGTGCCGGATCCCAATTTCCCGTTCCTGGGCGTGCATTTCACCCGGATGATTGCCGGCGGCGTGGAGTGCGGGCCGAATGCCGTGCTGGCTCTGGCGCGCGAGGGTTACACCTGGTCTGATATCAATCTCGCGGATCTGGCCGAGGTCCTCACCTACCCGGGCTTCCTGCGAATGATGGCGAAGCACTGGGCCATGGCGTCGTACGAAGTCTGGCGTTCCCTGAGTAAAGCGGCCTTTACCCGCGCGCTGCAGCGCCTGATCCCGGAGATCCGGGCAAGTGATCTCCATGCTGCCCCGGCAGGAATTCGGGCACAGGCCCTGACCCTTGAGGGCACTCTCGTCGACGACTTCCTGCTCCAGGAAAGCCCCCGCATCGTGAACGTCTGCAATGCCCCGTCCCCGGCCGCGACAGCGTCACTGGCCATCGGGGCCCACGTGGTGACTACGCTGGCGAAGCAGTTTTAGCCGCAGCCGTTTCACTGATACACGTCTCACCGAGACACGTCTCTCCGATACAGATCATCGACAGGAACATCGTCAGTACTTCCGTGTCATTCAGGTTGTACTCGAAAACCCCTGCTACCAGCGTTCCGATAATCACCGCAACTCCTGCGTGCAGCAGGAACTTCTCATCCGACCGCCCCGGCGGCAGCTTCCCCAGCGCCTTGCGGAATCTCCAGGCCGACAGCAACAGCGCCGCTGTGATGAAGATCGTAGCCGGAATACCCCGTTCCGCAGCGTATTGAATATAGAAATTGTGGAGATGCTTGTAGTAGCCCTCCGGTAGCGGTTTCGAAATATCGGCAGGCAGATAACGGTAGAAGACTGCCTCCTTCTGGATCTCATCCGGCCCCAGGCCCAACACAGGATGCGCCTTTATCATCTGCCAGCCAGTCCGCCAGCAAACAATTCGATGCTGGTTCGAGTCCGTCTGCTTTTCCGGGCTGACGATGGACTTGACCCGCATTTTAACGGCCGTCGGGGCGAACAGCAGGCCCACGCCCAACGCCACCGGCATAGCTGCCACAGCCCACTTCCGCCAGTGCCACAAAAGGTACGCGCCCGACGTAACCGCTGCGATCCAGATGGAGCGCGTATCGCTAGCCACCAGAGCCACAAAGACAATCAGACCGCATGGCGCCGCCACCCACAGGCGCTTCCTTACATCCGGCGCAAAAAGAAAAAACGAAGCCAGTAACAGCAGGACGAAAAGTTCCTGCCCGGAGAACGTCATCCAGTGGCTCATGAAGCCGCTGATTCGGTCTCCAATGTAGAAGTGATAGAAGTCGACCCCGGCCTCCTTCGCAGCGGCAATATCCCGCACGTACTGGAAAATCCCCCGTCCGGCCGTCACTGTCCCGATCCCCATCCAGGTCAGCGCCAGCCACCGGGCCTGGCGAACCTCCGTCACGGCGGAAAACACCACCAGCATCACAAAGAAAACATAGATTTTGCGGACCTGCGCCAACCCGCCCACAGGGTCCGGCGAAGCCCCCAGCGCGATCAGGGTCCAGATGAGAAACAGCGCCAGCGGTCGGGCGATCCGGGGCCATCGCATCGGCAGGCCCGAAAGCAGCAGCGCCACCAGCGTGACGCCCATCAGAATCTGTGACCAGGCAACGCCCAGCAGAATGGACCCGGCCGTGGCTATTGCGAGCCACAGCGTAACTTTTCGAAGCCAGAGAGGAGGGATCAAGCTGACTGTCAGGATAAACGATTTGCCTCGCCACCCGGGGTGGAGGGGCAGAGGTACTTTGTTTCTGCCAGAGCTTTGCGCCACGGTGTACGATGAAAGTCAGCTTATGAAGCCCTTCGACAAGCTCGCACCCGGGGAACGCGAGTTGGCCTTGGCTCTCGATCCGGCCAAAATGCCGGCCCATATCGCCATCATCATGGATGGCAACGGGCGCTGGGCGAAACGCAGGGGCCTGCCCCGTTTTGCCGGGCATCGTGCTGGTGCGAACCGTGTCCGCTCCATCGTGGAAAATTGTTCTGATCTGGGTGTGAAGGCTCTCACCCTGTACGCGTTCTCTGCCGAAAACTGGAAACGCCCCCGCCTCGAAATCGACCTTCTCTGGCGCCTGCTGCGCATCTATCTCCGGGCCGACCTCGAAGACCTGCAGCGGAACAATATACGCCTGACCTCAATCGGGCGGGTCGAGGCCCTGCCTCCCCTTGCCTATCGGGAACTCCGCAATACCGAGCGCGCCACCGAAAACAATACCGGCATGCGGCTCAACCTCGCTATCAACTACAGTGCGCGGCATGAAATCGTGGATTCGGTGAACGTCATCATTGATGAAGCCCGCATCAGCGGGCGACTCGCCAGACTGACCATCGACGAAGCTGCCATCGGGAGGCACTTGTACACCGCAGGCCTGCCGGAACCCGATCTTCTGGTTCGCACGTCAGGTGAAATGCGGGTTTCGAACTTCCTGCTCTGGCAGATCGCCTACGCCGAACTCTACGTCACCGAGACGTTTTGGCCTGATTTTGACCGTTCCGAACTCCTGAAAGCCATTCTGGAGTTCCAGCGCCGCGAGCGCCGCTTCGGAGGCCTGGCGGAAGTGCCGACCGCGATTGAGGCGGCGGACGACGAAGTTCCCGAAGACGAAGCACGGCTCGAACCGGAAGAGCTGCAGGCTGAGGACCATGAGGAGATAGCTGTTTCCTCGCAATGAAGCGTGTCCTCACGGCGCTCGTTCTCGTACCGGTGGCCGTTTACTCCGTCCTTTTTGCACCCCCTGTTGTATTTCTGGGCGTGACCGTCCTTTTTGCCGTCTCCTGCTTCCGGGAATACGCAACCATCACCCGTTCCTTCGCCCCTCTGGGCTACGTGGCAGGCCTGCTGATCCTGGCCCTGCCTCCGTCGGACATGGGGGTCATGGTCTTTGTTTCCGCGCTGGCGGCCATGTGCCTGCCCGTGTTCTCCCCCCACCCGGAAAGTGCCGTCCCCCGAGCCACCTCCCTCGCCCTCGGCATCTCTTACGTATTCGGGGCCTGGAAATGTGGCATTTTGCTGCACGACATCAGCGCCCACTGGCTCATGTTTGCTCTGATCGTGAACTGGGTGGGTGACACAGGAGCCTTCTATGTCGGTCGGAAGTTCGGTCGCCACAAGCTGGCACCCGCCATCAGCCCCGGCAAAAGCTGGGAAGGCGCCATGGCGTCCACGGTGGCATCGGTCATCTTTGGGCTGATTTACCTGCCGCTGACCATCCCCGGTACCTCATATCTCAAGGCCGCCCTCCTGTCGGTCGGCGCCAATATCGCGGGCCAGATTGGTGACCTCGCGGAATCAGCGATCAAGCGAAGCGCCGGCGTGAAAGACAGCGGCACCATGCTGCCCGGACACGGCGGGATGCTCGACCGCCTCGATAGCTCACTTTTCGCCATGCCTGTCCTGTATGCTCTGCTGCGCCTGACCCGATAGGCAGCACCAGTACCTACTCCAAGTACATTTCCGCACACGCCCGCTACGATGGTTGTATGCGCATTCTCTTTCTCAGCCTCGCCGCGGCTCTTGGCACTACCAGCGCGTTCGGATGGGGTTGCGAGGGCCACCAGATGATTGCCCTCATGGCGCGCCAACAGTTGAAACCTGCGGCCTCTGCCGCTGTGGATAAACTGCTGAAAGAAAACCCGATCAGCCCTGCCCTCAACCGGTTTTGCAAGGACCGCCCGGCTGACATCATGGCTGACCTGTCCACCTGGGCGGATGACGCCCGGAACGGCGAAAAGACCGCAGCATGGCACTTCGTGGACATTCCCATGACGGTTACCAAAATTCCGGCTTCCGGGAAAAATCTCGATCAGTGGTGCCCAACGGACGGTGGGAAAGCCGGTTCCGGGTGCGTCACCAGAGCAATTCAGGAGCAGTGGCAGGTTTTGAAAGATAAGACCAGGACCGGCGAAGACCGTGCCCGAGCTCTTCGCTATGTCATTCATTTCGTGGAGGATATGCACCAGCCTCTGCACGATTCCGACAATATGGACCAGGGCGGAAACTGCACCGTGATCGGCTATTTCCAGGAACCTAAACCCTCCAACCTGCACGCCATCTGGGATTACAAGATGCTCCAGACCGACATGGAGCGGAAGAAACTCAACCAGGCCAGTTATGTGGCTGCCATCAGCGCTGAGTTTGCCGGTCGTCGGTCAAAGTGGGCCAAAGAAAAGACCGATCCCGAAAGCTGGGCCTGGGAAGGGCACGCCATGGCCACTCGCCTGACCTATGGCCTCCTGAAGCCAGAAATCCCTGTCGAGCAACCCGGTGAAACGAACTGCGATGCCGAAAAGGCCAAGGTCGCAGCCCTCCACCTTTCCATTGGTGACGACTACGTCAATCGCTCCCTGCCTGCAGTGCGGGAGCAACTGGCCCATGCCGCCGCCCGCCTGGCTAACTTGCTCAACCAGACGTTCTAACCCTCACCACATCTTCTTCAACAGCTTCTTGGCCTCTTCGAACTCCGGGAACTGTTTTTCATGCGCCTTAAAGTCCTTCGAATGCACGCATCGACGGGTGCCGGTGTGCAATACAGGGTAGTGCAGGTGCAGCATCTCGTGGAACATCACATAGTCCAGCGTCAGTTTCGGGGCCTTCGGGTCATCAAAAATCCGACTAATGATGATCATCCCGTGCGACGGGTCGAAGTGCCCCAGCCTCGTCCGTGACCGCACATGGCTCCACCCCAGCGAGGGACGCACCATCATGCCCCCGAAATGCGCCTGATTCAGAGCCTCAAATACCTCTACCAGGTCATGGACCTCGCCTTGCGGGGGCAATAAATGTTTCCGTCCACGCGTCCGGCGCGATTCATCGATTCTTTTGCGGACGTCCTTCCGGTTCAGGTAAAGACGGTACCGGTGGTCGTACTGTGGTTCCACAGTCTTCCGGTAGAGTTTGCCCAGCAAGATGTGCGCCAGCGCCTCGGTGACGTGCGCCGGTGCTTCATGCAGAAGATCTGTAATCTTTACTTCAATCCGCCCATGCTCCAGCCGCACATGGCTGTCGGCATTGGCGAACGCCTTGTATTCCACCGTAAGCGGCGGGACCGCAGTTCGGGGCTTGATCTCCCGATGCACACGGCGAAAGACCTCTTCCGTCGATTCAAAAAACAGGGCACTGGCAAGACTGGCGATCACAGGGAGACGGGATTCAGCAGGACCACTGCTCCGGCCGGGACTGCCGGCAGGTAAATGATCCCCCCCGGGTCCGATACCTCCTCCACCATCTCCTCGCCCTCTATTTCCACGTTGTAAGCCTTACCGGGCTGCAGCCCGACAATGAACACATCATCGAACGCCTCCTCCTTACTCCGCTTCGGGACGCGGAACTTCTTCGCATCCCGACCAAAGAAGACGGTGGCTTCTTCCAGATCCATCGGTTCGTGCGCCAGTTTCGGGTCAATCTTACTCACCCCGCCATCAGCGAACAACTGTAGTTCCCCATCGAAAAAACCCAGCCATTGCGCGTCGTCCTCCCACGAGGAGCGGACAAAGAGCTGCCCTCCAACGGGATCATGCATGGCCAGTGGAATGTGGTAGTAGCTCAGGCCCGGCTGGTAGGGGTTCGCCCAAAGAAACTCGTAAGTAATCCCCATCGTGCCCCGCATCAGGAACCGGTCATTCGTCAGAAAGCCCTGCAGCAGTTGCGTCGCCGCCGCGTTGGAATCAAAAGCCACCATCGCCAGTTCGGCCGACCGGGAATACATCGCCCGATCCATCATGGGGCCCGTTTTCTGAATTTCCTGATCTGCCGGAATGCGGTATTCATTTTCGGCTGCTGGAAACGGGGCAGGGTAGTGCGCCATCACATGCGCTACCGGATACTCTTTGAACCACCCCGGCATTGTGTCCCGAAGATCGAAACCCACGCAGTCCCGGAACGCGTGGAGCAGCTCCATCAAAGGGTAGGCGTCGGCATTGGTCACCCGGAATTGCTTGTCCCGAACTCCCTTCACAAAGATTTTGGCCCAGTAGTTCAAAAAAACATCGCGTAGCGCCGCCTCAGACTTCTCCGGGTACGCCTCCGAGATCACGACTGCGGCCAGCGTCTTGTTGCGGGCTTCTGTCAGATTGCGGGGCGTGGGGCCCTCGCTCGCGCGCAGCAGTTTGGCGAAGATCCGGGTTTTCTCGGTCGGCGACATCACGGCCGCGCACCAATCGGCCACCAGGGCAACCTGGCGAATATCGGTCCCGCTGGCGCCGGAAGCCCAGGCAACCGCCTTTTTCCCTGCGTCCTGATCCTGTGCCACCTGGTACATCAGGGCCGCAGCCCAGCCCGGCTCCGGAAATGGCGCGCCGCCGTTCCACAGATTCTGAAACTGCTCCCACCGAATCGACTGTCGCTCCCGCTCCCGCCGGAGCAACCGGATTCGGGCAGGCCGCAGAAACAGCAGCGGCGGCTCGGCGTAAACTTTGTAGCCCTCCGGTGCAGCTTCTTCCTGTTTCGCAACCTGGGCCCGCAGCCCAAATCCGGGAAGGCCAAGCAGGGCAAGACTCGCTGTTCGCCGGGTCATCAAACCTGATTCTGTCACAGAGTCATGCGGACCGGTGTAAGACGTGACGCACTACCGTGAAAACAAGGCCCGGGTGTGCCTGTCGGCCAGCCGCCACAAACACATGCAACCAGAAGCTTTGCAGCGGTGGCCAGCCAATTGCTGATTGCTATCATAAAAAGATTAGTCTGCCTTCCCTGTGCGTGTTTTGGGCCTGGAAGCAGACGGGTCATGGAATCCAGGTTTGATGAATAGTCTCAGGAAAACAATCTCGCTGTCCTTCGCGGCCTTAACGGTCGCCACCCTGGCCCCCTCATCGGCCCAGGCGCAGCAATACCTCGTTTCGGTCGTTGCCGGCCAAAGCCGTGTCGCCGGTTTCTTCGGCGATGGCGAGCCCGCTACTGGCGCGCAGCTGTATCTGCCGGTGCGTGTGGCCGTGGACAGCAAGGGCAATTTCTACTTTTCTGACTATTACGTCAACCGCGTTCGCATGGTCACGGCCTCCACTGGCAAAATCTCCACGCTCGCCGGTAACGGCTCCAGCACTTTCGCCGGCGACAACGGTGCGGGGACTGGAGCAGGCGTCAGCGATGTCCATGGCATCGTAGCCGACTCCAGTGGCAATGTGTATATCTCCGACACCTCCAACAGCCGGATCCGCAAGATCGACAGCAAAGGCGTTATCACCACCTACGCAGGCGACGGCAGCCGTGGCTTTGCCGGTGACGGCGCTGCTGCCACCAAGGCGAAGTTGTGGTTCCCCGCCGGTCTGGCTCTCGATAGCGCCGGTAATCTCTTTGTGGCCGACTACGGCAACTCCACAGTTCGCAAAATCGCTGCTTCCGGCGGCAACATCACGACCGTTGCAGGTACCGGCGTTTGGGGCTCATCCGGTGACGGCGGAGCAGCCAGCCGTGCCACCGTCGGGGCACCCAGTGCAGTTGCCGTAGATACCGCCGGCAATCTCTACATCGCCGATTCCGCCAACAACAGCATTCGTAAAGTGACGACAGATGGCAATATCCGCACAATCCTGACCGGCTACTCCATTCAGAGTATGTCCGTGGATGCGGCCGGTAACCTCTACTTCGTCGACGGTGCAACGCCAGTGGTATGGAAACTCCTTCCCACCGGCTCCCTGCTGATTATCGGGGGCACGGGCCAGGCGGGTTCCGGCGGCGACGGCGGAGTGGCGACCAGTGCCCGGTTCTCCAATCCGGCAGGTGTCGCCTCCGACGCGGCCGGCAATGTGTATGTCGCAGATACAGATAATTCGGTCATCCGCCTCCTGCAGCCTGTTCCCTTTTCCGTAGGCGCAGTAACCAACGCCGCTTCCGGCGTGCAGGGCCCCGTCGCCCCGGGGGAGATCGTAACTGTTTTCGGCGATAAGATCGGCCCGGCAACTCTCACTCAGTTCACGGTCGCCAATGGTGCCATCGGCAACCAGTTGGCCAACGGCAGGATTTTCTTTAACGGCATCCCGGCTCCGCTCCTCTATATTTCAGCGGGCGTCTCGGCTGCTGTCGTCCCTTATGGCATCGCAGGTGCAACCTCGGTTGATGTCTCCGTAAGCTACCAGGGCAATACTTCGTCGGTTACCACCTTCCCGGCGGCACCGGTCGCGCCCGGTATCTTTACCGCAGATTCCACAGGGTCCGGCCAGGCCGCAGCTGTCAACGGGGACGGAACCTTGAACAAAGCCGCTACGCCGGTTCGGATCGGGGGCTTTATCTCGCTCTTCATCTCAGGCGCAGGTCAAACCACCCCGGCAGGTACTGATGGCCGCATCCTGACTGCTGCACCCTTCCCCACCGTAATCGCACCGGTTCAGGTGACCATCGGCGCCAAGCCTGCCGTAGTCAGCTACGCGGGGGCCACCCCAACTTCCGTGTCAGGCCTCACTCAGGTCAACGTACAGGTGCCGGTCGGCATTACAGCTGGTCCCGCCGTTCCCGTGCAGGTCACCGTGAATGGTGTGTCGGCTCAGTCCGGCGTCACTATCGCCGTTCAGTAGCCGACCCGGCCCATTCCCTTTCCGAACCCCGACCGTGAGGGCGTAACCATGTGCCGCTCACCCTCGAAAGCAAATGAGGACACAGTCCGGCCAAGCCCTTTCGCCTCAGCCGTGCCGCGCCCGCACGGAAGCGGATGGGCAGTTCCCTGCGGCCAGCCAAAAGGGGCTGAAAGTCACCCGCGCTCTCAGCGGCAACAACGGCCAGACAGAGCCCCGCACGCAAGTAAGACCTTCAATTCACACGCAAGTAAGACCTTCAATTCAATGGAAGGGCCAATTCAGCAGAGCGCAGTTCAGGGAACAAGCCACTTCGGAAACGGACTCCCCGGGGCCTCCCGGCAAGCCATCAGGGTTTCCGGCAGACGCTTCTGGCGGCGGCAGAGTTTCTCTACCAGTAGTTCCACCGCTTCGTCGTCGTTCTCCAGCCATTCCGGCGGCAGTTGTCGCAACGCCCGATCGAATACCGTTCCAGGGCAAGTCATCGCCCGCGTCAGCCACGGCTCAAAATCATCTATCGACCGAACGTCCTGATACACGGTCCGTCGCGGGTAGAGCCCGGTAATTGCAGACTCCGGAAAGTCCCAGTGCGGCCCGTTGAACGCGAAGCCGTGATCCACCATCAAGGCCACGAACCCCAGCTTGCGGGGGGGGATTCCAGGTTGTGCCAGCCAGTCCTTCAGTTGCGCCCGGAAGAAGATCGCCTGCCGCCCGTCTGCATTCGCCACCCAACGGTCAAACACCAGGGCCGCACGAAACTGTTCCGCATTGGCAACCTGGTGGAGTAATGCATCCGGAATAAAGTCGTAGATGGCCAGGGTGTTCGGGTCGCCCGGGTGACGGGACCCAAAATGCCACCCCGGCATGATTTCCTGACGCCGCGTGCCGGTCTGGATATAGACTTCCGGGCTGGCTGCTAGAAACTCCGGCGACACTCCTACCAACTCGTGGGGCGGCGCGGCAACCCCCAGATGCGTCAGAATCTCAGACGCAAGCAATTCATTGATGAGAATCCGGCGATGCTGCGGGTTATTCTGGAATTTGACGACGTAATAGTTGCCGTCAGAAGCTTCCAGCAAGTGCGCTTGAGCGCCACCCCTCATCTTTCGGATGAAACGGGTTGCGTTTACCGGCATGAACCCTGGAGCGCGGCAGCAAGGTCGGTAACCGGGAGCAATATGGCCGAAGAGAAAAAGCAGGAAGAACAGAAGAAACTGGACGACAGCGCCGCAAAAGGGCGTGACGAAGTGGCGCTGGAACTCATGAAGTTCATCGCGGTGACCACCGGGTATGGAAAAGGAGTAACGTCATCGGCAGGCTTTTCCGGCAAACCGGCAAAGACGCCTGAAGACTACGCGGATTCACTGATTCAGCTGTTTGAAAAGTGCCGCGCAGTTGTGGCAAAACCGGTCTCTGAGTAAGTCAACGGGGAGATGTGGGGGCGGGACCAGAGCACAGGTCCCGCCCCTAATCACTAACGGCGTTTGGTCGCTTTCGCGGCAGCCTTCTTGGCGACAGCCTTCGGAGCGACCGTCTTGGCGACAGCCTTCGGAGCGACCGTCTTGGCAACAGCCTTCGGAGCGACCGTCTTGGCGACAGCCTTCGGAGCGACCGTCTTGGCGACAGCCTTCGGAGCGACCGTCTTAGCGACAGCCTTCGGAGCGACCGTCTTAGCGACAGCCTTCGGAGCAGCCGTCTTAGCGACAGCCTTCGGTGCAGCCGTCTTGGCAGATGCTTTCACGGGAGCGACTTTGGTAGCCGGTTTTGCGGAAGAAGTCGGTGCTACTTTAGCAGCCGCAGGAGCTACCTTTGCCGTAGCTTTTGTCACCGGTGCCGCCGCGACTGCGGAGACCTTGGCCGGAGCCGGTTTTGCAGGTGCCGATCTGGTGGCTTTGCTGGCCGGCTTCCGCTCCGGTGGGGCTGCCGCTACGGGTGTCGCCGCAGGAACCGGTTCCACCGGCGCAGGCGAGGCCACAACAGCCGCTTCAGGTGCAGCGAGAGCTTCCGCTTCAGCGTCGGCTTCAGAGACCATCAGCAGGATGGTTCGGGTGATCGCAGCCACGATCCCCCCATCATCCTCATCCTCTTCATCGTCGTCTTCTTCCTCTTCGTCGTCATCGACTTCGTCAAATCTGGCTTCCAGATCTGCATTGTCATCAAAGCGGAAATCTTCCATCTCGTCTTCGTCGATAGCGGCGAGCTTCAGGTTGTCGAACATGCAAGTTGGCCTCGTAGTAGAGCGGTCATCAATAGCATACCGTTTTTTACTTTACGAGCAAGTGGGGAGGCGTTTTTTCTAGCGTGCAACAGGTCGCGAAGTGCTGACCTGGGCCAGTGTTCCCGCTGTTTTTGGCCCCGGAGTTTTCGTCGCCACGGCTGCAGGCCTGGCCTTTGCAGCGCTCGGACGGGCTGCCGGACCCTTACGGACCGCCGTCGCCTTACTCGCCTTGCCACGAGCAGTTGTGGCTCGCGCTACTGCCTGTCTCACCGGGGCAGGTTCCCGGAACGTGGCCGGAATCAGCAAATGATCGCCCGGTTCCGGACTGCCGCCCTCCAGCTCGTTCACATTCGCAATCGCTTTCGGTTGCGCATTGTACTTCTGGGCAATCCCCGCCAGCGTCTCACCCTGCTGGACACGATGCATTCTCCAGGCGGCCCTGCTCTCAGCCGGAATTACGTCCAGGCCAGTCGTCAGCACAACCCCTGCTCCGCGCGGGACCTTCAACTCATATCCTGCCGGCGCAACGGTCTTCAACAGGGACGGATTCAACTGCTGCAACTCCGGCAGCGGTGTATCGGTCAAATCACTCACAAGAGGCAGATTCGTGGTCGCACCCAACGGCACAATATCGTATTCCAGAGTCTGCTCCGGTATCACCTGGTCCAGGTGATACTGCTCCGGACTCTTGGCCATGATTGCCATCGCCAGAATAATCGGCACATAGTTCGTGGTCTCTGCCGGAATCGCTTTCCGTGCCCGAAGTTCCCAGTAATCGGCGTATCCGGTGCGCTCAATCGCCCTGTCCACGCATCCCGGGCCGCAATTGTAAGCTGCAATGGCCAGATACCAGTCGCCAAACTGGTTGTACAGATCGTGCAGGTGCCGCGCCGCCGCCCGTGTCGCTTTTTCCGGGTCAAATCGGTCGTCGGTCAACGCAGACTGTTTCAGGCCGTACTCATTCCCGCGGAATTTCACAAACTGCCACATCCCGCCCGCTGCCGCCCGGGAGATTGCTCGGGGAATGAAGCCCGACTCGGCCTGTGCCAGGTGGATCAATTCCTGCGGCACTCCCTCTTCCGCCAGGACGCGCGAAATCATGGCCCGATACTTACCGGCCCGCGTCAGGCCATATTCAATCGTGCGGTGCCCCCGTCCGCTGAAGTAGTTGATGTACCCCAGAACCGTGTCATTCACCATCAACGGCAGTTCGGAGGAAATATTCTTCAGTTCGGACTGGACCCTATCCTTTATCCGGGGATCCACCGGAAAGGTCATCTGTACGATGTCCTCGTTCGGGGCTTTTTCGAACTGTGGCTGGGTTTCCAGAACAGCCGCACCCATGCCGGCCAGATCCAGACGGTGAATCGCGTCAATCAGTTCATCCAGCTTGCATTCAAACAGAGTTCGGTCGGTTGGATGCTCCGACGCCCGCAACATCAGATCGATGGAGGCGTCAAATTCGCTGCGGGCCTTTTCAAAGTCCCGTTCCTGATAGAACTTACGACCACTACGGAATTTCTCTTCTGCCTGCTGGATCAGCTGATCAGAAGGGTTGGCCTGAAATGAGCTCGGATCCTTGCCCAGTTGTTTCATCAACTGGTTTAGATACGGCAACTTCTCCGTTTCCACAATCGTAACGGTGCTTCCGGCTGAGGCCCGGCGAATCGCGGCAGGAGCAAGGAAAGAAGTCTTAACGGAGGGCTGCTGGCCAAAAGTAGCTATCGGAACGAGGAGAACAGGGACGGAAGCAAAAGCAAACGCCGTGATAGCTTTTCGTTTCCAGATCAATCGGCTCTCCTCGAAGGTGTTCCGGGCCTCGCATATTGCACATCCCGGAGAAGGCATCCACACCCTCGTGGTGTCATGGTGCCCGACAAACGACCCTCTCATGCTAACCCGGTTATTACAGGTGCGTCAATAAAAATATGAATTTTGGAAGCCAGCACCACATGCTGTGGTATCGGATATCCTCGGTTATGGCGACTCGCCGGCTCCCGGTCTTCCTGCTCACTTGCTGCTTTCTCCCGGCCCAAACGCCCCCCTTTCAGGTCACTGAAGCCACCATTACCCAGGTCCACGCCGCGTTTCGGAGCGGCCGCCTCACCTGCCGGGCTCTCGTCGGCATGTACCTCCGGCGGATAGAGGCATTTGACAAGACAGGTCCGGCCATCAACTCCATCATCCTGGTCAATCCCGACGCGCAAAAGGACGCGGCGGATCTCGACCGGCGTTACGCCCGGTCCGGTCCGACCGGCCCCCTGCACTGCGTCCCCGTCATCGTTAAGGACAACTTCGAGACAAAAGGCCTTCAGACCACAGATGGCGCCCTCGCCCTGAAAGGTTTCCTCCCGGCGGAAGATGCGTTTCAGGTCCGGCGCGTCCGCGAAGCCGGGGCCATTATCCTCGCAAAAGCCAATCTCGCGGAATGGGCCTTCACTCCTTATGAGACCGTAAGCTCCATCCTCCCCGGCTACACGAAGAATCCGTACGCTCTGGATCGCGTCACCGCCGGGTCCAGCGGGGGCACAGCAGCAGCCGTAGCCGCCAGCTTTGGCCTGGTCGGCCTCGGCAGTGATACCGGCAACTCCATCCGGGGACCCTCCGCTCATCAGGCCCTCGTGGGAATTCGTTCCACCATGGGCCTCACCAGCCGCGCGGGTGTTATACCCCTCAGCACTCTGGCCGATGTCGCCGGCCCCATGGCCCGTACCGTAGAGGACGCCCTCAAGGTCTTCCAGGTCATCGTCGGCTCAGATCCCGACGACCCGGTCACCGCCCCGGCCGACGCACATCTCTCCCGGAACTACGCCGCCTCTCTCCAGCCCGGCGGCCTGAAAGGTGCTGTGATCGGAATCCTGCGACAGGCCTATGAGCGCGAAACCACCGACCCGGAAGTGGTCAGGGTCTTCATGATCATCTTCTCCTTGCAGGCGGCGTCCGCCCGGGGAAATTCGTCAGCCCAGCGTGTGGCTGCATTCGGCGTCGAGGCATTCCTCGACCTCGAACGGCCCCACGCCGCGGGTCACCTCGTGCGGAAGGACGATCGGGGCGCGCACCGTCCAGAGCGGGTTGACCGACCAGTCCGTCTCGAAGCGGCCACCCAGGGTCCCGAGAAGGAAGTCGGCCAGCTCGCCCGGAGAAGGTTCGACCGCGAAATGCAGCACGGTCAGCCCGCGGCCGGAGCGGGCGTCTTGGGCTTGTAGGCGCACAAATCCGCTACCGGACAGCG
>RGPS01000069.1 GCA_010084195.1 Terriglobia bacterium | reverse complement strand
CTGCAGCAGCAGATACCGTGCATCCAGATAATCCGGATTGTGTTCAATGCCGCTTCTCAACTGCTGCACGGCTTCCGGCAGGCGTCCCGCTTTGTTGAGCCAGCGTGCAAAGAAGAAGTGTGTGGTCATCTCGTTCGGGGCCAGCTGCTGCGCCGTCATGAAATGGCGTTCGGCCTCCCCAACGCGCCCCAACTCGCCGTTGACGATGCCAAGGTTCGTCTCAAGCGCATAGTAGTTCGGCGTGAGCGCGAGGGCGCGTTCGAAATACTCCAGAGCTCCCGGATAGTTCCCTTTGGACATTTGGGTGAGACCGTAGTTCATGAGCCCACGTCCATTCCTGGGACTCTTGATGGTGACATCGAGCCACAGGGCCTCGTCCGTCGCCCATACCCGATTGCGCGCCCGCGTTCCGGCGGCAAGGCCCGCAGCGAGCGCCACGCAAACCGCCACAATCAGCATCCGTTTCCAGCGGTAGCGTCGTACCAGAAGCGATCCGGCATAAACGGCGCTCAGCGCCAAACCAACGAACGGGAGGAACATTCGGTGGTCATTTTCGACTTCTGCGAGGGGAAACAGGGAGGTGGGCAGGGAGGTAATCAGAAACCAGCTCAGGCCGAAAGTGATTGGCCCCAGGGCTCGGTATTTCGCCCCTCCCACGATGACGGCAAGAAGGACAGCAACGAAGAGAAAACCAACCAGCGCGTCACCTTCGAACAGCCCGGCATACGGGCTGCGGTCCGTATCGGCGGTTAGCCCGGCAGGGATGAAAAATGTCTGAAAGTAATGGAGCAGCACCGATGCCTGG
Organism: Terriglobia bacterium; assembly: GCA_010084195.1. GTDB lineage: Bacteria > Acidobacteriota > Terriglobia > Bryobacterales > Bryobacteraceae > BOG-234. Next base: position 26,165 of record RGPS01000069.1, on the reverse strand, counting down.
GTCAGGCGATAGCCGAAGGCTGAGGAGGCCCCGCCCGTGTAACCCTGCGGCGTCATCCCGACGACGAACCAGCCGGTAAGAGCGACCACAACGAGCGAAGGTACCGACTTCCGGACAGCCGTTGCCAGGGAGTCGCCTTCGAGAAAATAAAGCGCGGCGATCAGCAGGGCGGGCATCACCATAGCGGGCGGCTTGCACAGGATAGCTGCGACCAGGGGAACCAGGTAGAACCCAAACCGACGGTGACGCGGGATCGCGAGGTACCAATACAAGCTGGCCACCACCCCGACAGCAACATAGAGATCGCCGCGTTGAATTACATAGTTCACGGTTTCGGCCATGGCGGGGTGAAGCCCATAAGCCGCCGTTGCGGCCAGCGCAAGCCACCTGCCCAATTCGGCTTCGACGAGCTGCTTCAACAGGAGCCGGAACAGCAGAAACATCAGGCCAAGCTGAACCAGGAACCACGCAAACGTGGAGATATGAAACCATCGTGGCTTCAACCCTCCGCTGAGATAGTAATCGAGGGCCAGCGAGGTAGAAACCAGGGGACGATAGGAACGGTTTGCCGGCAGGGTGCTAAAAGTTGTGCCGTCGGTGAAAAAGCGGGGGATGTTCCCGAGGTCGCGAATCCAGGGATTGCTTTCCACTGTGTGGCTGTCATCAAAGTGGAAGGCATTATCGAAGTGATTGGCGTACGCCAGGTAAACCAACACCAAAATCGCCAGGCACCAGGTATTGAAGGCTGGAAATCTCAGGGTTTCGGCTGGCTCCGGACCTGGATCAGGCTCGGGCTGGATTGAGGGCGACATACGTGGAGAGTCCGCGAAGACCTGGCATTATTTTAGTGTGCGTTCAGGCCGAAGGCTCGGGCGAGCAGTTCAAACGAATGCCGTCGGGCACCATGGTCGAAGGTATTCGTCACAATCAGAACCTCATCGGCTCGGTAATTTGCAGTCACGCCCTCAATCCGCTTCCGAACAACTTCGGGGGAACCAGTGATGAGACGCCGCCCCACCGGGAGAAGTTCGGGCGGCATACCTTCGGATTTCAGGAATTCCTCCGCACGGGAGACCGGCGGAATCGGAATGGTCCGCCCCCGAAACAACATGAGCAACGACATTCTCTGGCTGTATGACAGGCGCATAGCCTCTTCGTCAGTGTCCGCGCAGATTGCGGAAAGCGCCACGATGACTTTTGGTTGACTGCCTCGGTGACTGATGAAGTTCTCCCGATACCAGAGGGCATAAGCGGCACCTTCGGGATTGATGAAATCTGCAAACGCATACGGCAGACCCCTCTCGGCGGCCCAGATAGCACTTTGCTCCGAGGACCCCAACAGCCAGATGGTCGGGGAGGCAAACAAAGTGAAGCCGGACGAAGGCGCTTCCAGAAGCCCGGCCAATTCATCGAGCTGCTCGGTAAAATCATCGGGCGGTGAATAGCGTCGGTCCCGCTGCAGCGAATGGGAGATACGGGCGCTGGTGCCGGCCGCTCGCCCAACCCCAAGGTCGATACGACCAGGGAAGAGGCCTTCCAGCATGCTGAAGGACTCAGCGACTTTGAGAGGACTGTAGTGGGGCAGCATGACGCCCCCGCTACCCACGCGCAGGTGGCTGGTAGCAGCAGCCACAGGGCCAATCATGACCTCAGGGCTGGCACAGGCCAACGAGGCCGCGCCGTGGTGCTCAGCAAGCCAAAAGCGCGTATAGCCGAGAAGATCAGCCATACGCGCCAGGTCTAAAGTGTTGCGAAGTGCATCCCCCGCCGAAGAACCTTCGGGGATCGGGGACTGGTCAAGAATGCCGAGAGGCGTCACTACCCAATCTTGGCCAGCAGTTTGCGAATTTCCGCTTCCTGCGCTTTGGTCGGACGATTGTTAAGTGCGACCTGGCATTCCTTCTTTGCCCCCTCGCGGTCACCCTTTTGGTTCAGGGCCATCGCGTAGTGGTAGTGGAACACGGGGTTTTGCGGAGCCTGAATCACCAGCGACCTAAAGTTGTCGATGGCGCTGTCCGTCAGGTTCTTCTTCAGGTAAATCCAGCCGATTGTATCCGTGATCTCCGTGAAGTTCGGCAGCTTCTGTTTGGCGCGCTGCGCGTAAGTGAGCGCCTCGTTCAAATCTCCGTTTGATTCGGTGATCAGGTAGGCCAGATTGTTGAGCGCGTAGGCGTTGGTGCCATCGAGCTTGATCGCCGCGTCATAATACTTGCGCGCCAATTCAACCTTCCCCATTTCCTCATAGAGCATAGCGAGATTGGTATCGATGGACCCGTTGTCCGGCGCTCCCTGGTGTGCCTTTTCCAGCGATTCGACGGCATGCTGCATATCGCCTTTATAACGGTAGGACTGCGCGATGCGGCTCCACAACTCCGCCTGCGCCCTGACGTCTTTGATCTTGGGCATCAGGCCCTGGAAGGTCGCGATGGCGGCATCGAACTGACCAGCTGCCATTTGGGCGTTACCCAACTCCTGCTGCAGGTCAATGCGGGCGGGGTTCTTCTGGGCTTCGCCCCGGATGAGATCGACCGATTTTTCAACCTGACCATCCAGAAGGAAAGCTTTCGACTGGCCCAACAAACCACGGACATTGGTTGGGGCTGCAGCATAAGCCTTCTGGAACAACTCAATGGCTTCCTTGTTCTTCTTTTGGTTCAGATTGAGCACACCGAGTTCCAGCAGAGCCTCCACCTGAGTGGGGTCCTTATCAACGATGGGCTGCAGGAGGGCACGAGCTTCGTCAAACTTCTGCTGGCGCTGCAGGGCAGCCGCCTTCATCACTCTCGCCTGTATAGCGGTCGGGTTGATCTTCAGAATTTCGTCTGAATACCGAACGGCCGATTCCAGATCACCCTTGAGGAGCGCGACCTGCGTCTGAGCGAACCGGGCCGGGAGGTAGTCGGGGCGAATTTCCAGCGCTTTATCAAACTCCTGACGTGCCTGTTCCAGTTCGCCCCGGGCGAAGTGGGCACGCCCAAGATTAAAGCGCGCCACGAAATTGCCAGGCTTTGCCGTGACCACGGACTGCAGTTCGGTCATGGCCTGAGTAATCTGGCCCTTATCCAGCATGAACGTCGCTTTCAGGCCACGAGCTTCCGGGTCTTTCGGGTCATTCTTGAGAATCTCTTCGTTCTTGGCCATCGCCATATCCAGCTTGTTCTGCCGGACGTAGGCTTCGATTTCGTGCTTCAGGTAGGTATTCTTCTGCCCGCCGTCTTTCTGGATGCCTTCCTCATATTGCTTGATGGCATCGTCGAATTTGTTGACACGGATGAAGAAGTCGCCCGCCTGCAGATAGGCATTCGGGAAGTCTTTCAGATTCGCCTTCATCTCCTGGAGAAGTGCCAGCAGATCGTCGTTGCGCTGGGTTCCGAAGTAGAAACGTGCCAATTCGAGGCGCAGGGCGGTATCTTTGGGGAGGTTCTTGATGGCGGCCTTGAGGACACCCTCCGCGTCGGGCAGACGCCGGAGCCCGACGTAGAGCCGGTAGGCGTCATAATAGGCGCTGAGATTTTTCTTGTCCTTGGCCATCAACTGCTTCAGCAGGGTCTCTGCCTCGGCAGTTTCGCCATTGAGAATCAGAGCGCGGCCCACGGCGAGGGTAATGATGTAGTCGCCAGGCTTGACGTTCAAAGCTGCCCGGTAATGCGTCAGGGCATCCACGAGGGCTTTTTTTCCGGCCAGCGCATCGCCGGCGCGGAACTGTTTGGTGAGTTCCAGCATGGACAAGTCACCGGAGAGCTTCAGGCCCTCCCAGCCGTTAGGATTTCGCTTCAACAACTGGGCGACGTTATCCTGAACTTCCTTGAGCAGGGCCTCATTCTTGGCCTGCCCCTGGGCTGCAACCACGAAGATTTCCGAAATCTTGAGAAGTGCGTCGTTCGATTCCGGGCTGCCGGGTTTGAGTAATTCAACGGCGCGACGCAGCGCAGGAACCGAGGCAGCTATTGAATTTTGCTTCAGGTTTACCAGCGCCAGCTTGTAGTAAGCGGGCCCGAACTTGCGATCCTTATCGATCGCCTTGCGGTACATGATAGAAGCTTCTTTGAACCGTCCAGCGTCAAAGTACTTGTTGCCACTTTCGAGGTATCGTTGTTTGGCGACTTCCGGATCCCGGTTACAGGAGATCAGAGTCAGGGCGACAAGGGCTGTTGCGAGGAATCTCATACGCTATCGTTCTTATTCTCCTACAGCTGCGACAAAAACGGAACTTGATATCAGTAGACCGTAAAATACACCGTAATGGTACCTCTATCCGACACACTGTGCCGACAGTGCCCGTGGCTTCCGGCTCAGGCACCCGGTTGCGGAGCCCCAAACACCCCGAATAGTCATTCTTGTCGGGCCGCGGGCTGTCGTTTCAAGCTGCTAACGCCACTTCTGCGGCCACACTCGCGATCAATCTGGTGGAAACCTCCGCCGTGGACACACCCGCCGGGCCCGCCAGATAGTCCGGCTCCGGAACAGACATTGTCCGACAGGCAAGCACCCGTTCCCTGCGGCATCGCTGGCCGAACTAATCCGGCTACAGCAGCAGCCTCCGCCGCATCGCGCCTCGGAATTGCTTCACAGGCTGGACCCGGCAGTGGAGCGAACGCTGGACCGCTGCCTCCACCCGGACCCTGCAGCACGCCCCGCTTCCGCCCTTCAGGTTTCTGCCTCTCTGCCTGGCTGCGACCCTCTCGCCGAAGCGCTGGCGGCCGGTGAAACCCCAGCCCCCGAAGTAGTTGCCGCCTCCGGTTCCGTCCAGGGCATGCGCGCCCTTTTTGCGTTGCTCTGCCTCGGGGCCATTTTTATCGGAACGCGCCTCACCAGCTGGCTGGTTTCAATCGCCTATGCCCCCGTCCTGTGTCCCCTGGAACTCCCTCCCGAGGCGCTGGCAAACAAGGCCCGCGAAATGGCCGAAAAACCTGGCTATTCCGAACGCCTGCCCGGCTCAATCCACGGCTTCGACTGGAACGCCCCCCTCGCAGACCAACTGCGCGCCCTTCAGGAACCCCTGCCCCCGGCCGCCCGAGGCCCCGATCAGGCTTTCACTTTCTGGCTCCGCGAGAGTCCCAACGCCATCCTGATGAAGCTGGCCGAAACCCAGAACATTTCCTGGACGACGCCCGCCTTTGACATTGCGGGGATGCGGCGTATCCGCCTCGACCCCCACGGCGACCCCCTCGAATTCGAAGCCATTCCACAGCGCAACACCATGTTGATCTTCATCTGCCGCATCGTACTGCGGCGCAACGGAGCAGCCGCCATCACCGCGGTTATCCTGTTCGCCATCATGAACACGATCGGATCTGCGATCCCGCTGGTCGATCTGCCCTGCGCCCTCGTCACGATCAGTTTGTTTGTATCTTTGATCATCCGCGTAGGCATCCTGTGCGCAGCCACAGCCTTCTGCATCTCCGGGTTCTGACCTTCCTGCCGTTAACCCTGGACCTGAACATCTGGTATTCCGGCTCATCCCTGGTGGCGCTTGCCACAGTTACCGCTCTCGGAGTCTGGTCTTTCCGAACAACCCTGGCAGGACGGCCGCTGCTTACATCCAAACTCGATCCAGGCTTGTAATGAACTGGATACCCGGCACATTCAGCCTGGTCAGACGGTCATTGTTGGTAATGAAAAGGTCGGTCTTCGCCACTGCCGCACAAGCAAGCTGGATGGCATCAGGGGGGCGAATTCCCCGTTCCATTCTGACCTGCCCATAGATTCTGGCCGCTGCCGCGTCAAATGGCAACAACGAAACACCCGGCCCCGTCAACAGACTCTCGTACTGAGAGATCCACGCCTCATCCCCTTCAGCGAGGGGCTTTACCAAAACCTCGCCCAGCGTCATCACCGAGGTGAGTAACTGGTCCCCACGATCCGCCATTCGTTCCAGGATTCGCTCCACCTGAGCCGCCAAAGGCCCATCCTCTTCCATGAGGTAGATGAAAAGGTTGGTATCAAAAAAGACCCGGCTCATTCCCAGTCCTTCCGCAGAGATTCCACGTAGGCGTCGGCTTCGCCGGCTTTCCAGAATTTAGCCCCCATCCCGCGAAGAGCAAGTAGTCGCTTTAGCCCCGTTGGACGATCCGGACCGCTGCCTGCCGGCTGTCCATCGCCGTCCTTGTAACGCGACTTCGCCCACTCGATCAATTCGTAATACCGGGCGGGCACATTTCCGGGCTCGGGAAACAGCTTCCCGGTTCGTGATGGGTGAACAGAGTCGCCGCGCTGCAACAGGCGACGCCGAGACTGGCCAGTCTCGAACAGCATCCGATACGTTCCCGGATTCGCCGATCTGTTCGCCACGCAATGCAGCGACGCGTGGACCTGAACTCCCGGGCGAAGCGGCTGGTTCAGACCCTCACGTCTCGCCCGCTCAACGATTTCGCCGACAGAGAAATCGGCGTTGCCTGGATTTTCCCTATGGAGCAGCACAGTGGCGATGAAGACCTCGTCAGCAACTTTGACGCCTGCAGAACTTAGAGTTAAGCCCCTAACATCTCCCTGCAGCCCATCTTAACCTGGTTAACAAACAGGTTCTAACTAAAACCCAGGCACTCTCACCCCACAATTGTGAATAACCAAACCTCCCGTATAGAATCAATGCATGCCTACGGAAACGGCCCTCAACCCGGCGGTCGTCAAACTGAACCAAGTCCGCGATGAGATTGGAAAAATCATCGTTGGACAGCAAGACGTCGTCGATGGCGTCCTTATATGTTTGTTGTCGGGTGGCCATGTGCTGCTGGAAGGCGTTCCGGGACTGGGGAAGACTACGCTCCTCCGCACTTTGGCGCGTGCACTTTCTCTGCACTACTCTCGTATCCAGTTCACTCCGGATCTGATGCCGGCCGATATCGTCGGCTCAATGGTAGTGGAAACCGACGACCATGGCCACAAGGTGCTGCGGTTTCAGGCAGGGCCGATTTTCGCCAACCTGGTGCTGGCCGACGAAATCAACCGCGCCACGCCGAAAACTCAGTCTGCGCTGCTGGAAGCCATGCAGGAACAGACAGTTACCAGCGGCACGACGACCCACGAGCTCCCGCCTCCCTTTATGGTGATGGCGACGCAAAACCCTATCGAAATGGAAGGTACCTACCCTCTTCCGGAAGCCCAGCTGGACCGCTTCCTGATGAAGATTGTGGTCGCCTACCCCACTCGCGCCGAACTGGCCCGCATTGTAGAACGAACGATTTCGCGGGAAGCGGTTCAACTGAACGCCGTGCTTGGTGTGGAAGAAGTCCTCGACCTGCGCCGGGAGTGCGGTAAAGTTCTGATTGCTCCGCACGTCCAGGATTACGCCGTGCAACTTGTGATGGCGACGCAGCCCGAAACGGCCGACGCACATCCGGAAGCGAAGAAATATATCCGATACGGGGCCTCACCCCGGGGAGCCCAGGCCCTGGTGGAGTGTGGCCGTGTCCTCGCCCTCATGAAGGGCCGGTACCATCTCTCTGTTGAAGATGTCCGGCAGCTGGCCGTCTCTATCCTCCGTCATCGCGTCATTCTGAATTTCGATGCTCACGCGGATAACAAGAGCGCCGATGCAATTCTGAAGACCATCATTGATGGCGTCACCGCACAGGCCCCCAAAGCCTGACTCAAAAGAAAGCCCAACCGAACTGAAGGCCGTCTTGCCTACCGCCCCTCTCTTAGACCGGCATTTTCTGGAACGACTCGAACGCCTCGCGCTGCGGTGGCAGAAGTCGTTTCCCGGCCTCGTGGGCGGGCATAATCGCTCACGCTTCGCTGGTGGTGGCCAGGAATTCCTGGACCATCGCGGCTACCACCAGGGCGACGACCTGCGGGCTGTCAACTGGCGAGCCTATATGCGGCTGGACAAAATGTTCCTCAAGCTCTTCCAGATTGAGCCTCGGGTTCCGGTCCGTCTGCTGCTGGATTGCTCGAAGTCCATGGCGGCAAATCAGGAGAAGTTCGATTACGCCCGTCGCCTGGCGGCTTCCCTTTGCTATGTGGGGCTGGTCCGGCACGACACATTTGAAGTGATTCCTTTTGCTGACGGCATTCAGGAGGCCAACGTGTGCGGCGGGGGGCGTCACCGGTTTACGCCACTTTCCAACTTTCTGAATACGCTGCGACCGACCGGTGACACCGATTTCCTGAAAGTGGTCCGTCGGTTCCTGAACGATTACCCACAACGGGGCCTGGTCATCGTTATCTCGGATTTCCTGGATGAGGCGGGCTGCGAAAAAGCCCTTCAATACATCGCCGACTATGGCAATGAACTCTTTCTGATTCAGGTTTGGGCTCCGGAAGACCGGACGCCACCATGGACGGGCGAGCTGGATTTTGTGGACGCTGAAACCGGCGCACAACTGCACATCCATGTGGATTCTGATGCCCGCCGAGCCTATACGCAACAGTTTGACCAGTTCGCGGAGGGTATCAAGACGGTGGCCCTCCGCAATGATGGTAAGTATGCCGGAATCCCCACGGACATGCCTCTTGAAGACGCCATCTTTGGCACCCTGATTCGCGCCCGAGGTGTTGCCTAAGTGGAGTTTCTGAGTCTTACGCTTGGCCAGGTCCTGGTAACATTCGGCGCGGTAACGGCGTTTTCTGTCGCTCTGTATCTGCTGGACAGGACGCGCCGCCGTCAAGTGGTGGCCACCCTTCGGTTCTGGGTGTCTCCCGGCCAACCGGCTCCCGTTTCCCGCAATCGAAAAATCCAGCAGAAAACGTCACTCCTGCTCCAGTTGCTGGGGATGTTGTTGCTGCTGCTGGCCATTGCCGAATTCCAGTTCGGCGGCAGCCTGAATAAACGGCGCGACCATGTCCTGATTCTGGACACCAGCGCCTGGATGGGGGCCAGCATCCCAGGACGTTCGAATGTGACGGTGATGGATCTGGCGCGAGCCAACGCGATTGGTTGGCTGCGTGCGGTGCCACCGTCTGACCGCGTCCTCGTGATCCGGGGCGATAGCCTGGCCACTCCTGCGACGGCCTGGGAACTGGATCGCAAGAAGTCTGTCCGGGCGATTCTCGAGTCCTCGCCCGGGGCGACGGCGTTGAACCTGACACAGAACCTGGAATTCGCGCGCGCTATGCAGCGCCGCAGTGGAGCTACCGCAGGTGAAATTGTCTACTCCGGACCGGGCCGAATTTCCGCGCGGGAAGCCAATAATTTGAACCTTCCCGCCATTCCGGCACTTCGGGTTATTGCTACCGAAGAGCCAACGGAACACTCCGGCATCCGCAGCGTGGGTGCCCGTCGCTCGGAAACCTCCCCCGGCACATGGGACATTCTGGTCCGGGCGCATAATTACGGTAAGACGGGCAAGTCCGTCAATGTCAGCATCAATTTTGGCAAGGCGCCGCAGGGACTGCACCAGCTGGACCTCCCGCCAGGTAAAGACCAGGAAACCACTTTTCAGCTACGCACGAAAGCGGCCGGTATTGTGGAAGTCCGCCTGTATCCGCAGGATGCATTTGCCCTCGACAACTACGCCGCGCTGGAGATTCCGGAGCAACGCACGCTCCACGTAATTGTGTACTCGGATAACCCCGAGTCGATCCGTCCGGCACTGGCGTCGGACCCGAGGGTGAATGCCGAGTTCCGGACCCGCGCGCAGTACACGTCGGCGAACGACGGGCTCGTGATCCTCGACCGCTTCCGCCCCGAAACCAGCCCACAAGGCCATGTCGTGTGGCTCGACCCACCAAACGACAAGCCACCCTTCCCGATCCGGGAACGTTCCGAGCATCCGGACGGGCTTCGCTGGATACCAGATCTGCCTCTCACGCAGGGGCTTCGGGCGCGCAATACGCAGATCGAAGCCGCTTCGGTCTTCGACTCCACCACAGCGTCGGACCGGATAGCTGAGACCGAGAAAGGCCCGGTAATGGTAGCTCGCGGGAACATCATCGCCATCGGCTTCAACCCTTTCTCCGGCCAGATGCGCTACGAACTTTCGACGCCGATTCTTGTGGGAAACATCCTCCGTTGGGCTGCCCCCGAGGTATTCCGTGACGTGGACGTTGCCACCCAGAGTACCGGTTCGGTGGCCTCACCTGTGCCTGCGACTGTAGATCGCAACACCGTTCAGGTCCTGACCGACAACGGCACCGTGCTGCCCTTTAACATCCACGACCGCTCGGTCCAGTTCTTCGCCGGGGAACCGGCGCGTGTCCGCGTGATCGCCGCCAATATGGAGCGGGTCTTCTCGCTCACGCTGCCGGAGATGTGGGACTCGAAATGGACGCCTCCAACAGGAGCACGCAAGGGGATTCCGGCTCTGACTGATTCGATCCGCCGATCCACTATCCTCTGGCCCTGGCTTACCCTTGCGGGCCTGGGCTTGCTTCTGGCAGAGTGGATTCTGTACGGTTCGCAATCCACGTCACGTCTGCGTGTGGTGAAAGCAATTCCGCACCAGGCGAATCAACAGCAGGAGGCTGCATGACCTTCCAGCGATTGTGGGTTCTCTTTTTCCTGCCACTGCCCCTGGGCTGGTTGTTCTACGAGTGGCGGCGGCATATCCGCCGAACGCCGCTGACCATTAAGGCCATCATGATGGTGCTGGGTATTCTGGCACTTTCTGAACCCGTGGTGGAAACCCGCGACCGGAAGATTTCACTCGCTGCCCTGGTTGATACCTCAGCCAGTATCTCGGACGAGGATCTGACCCGCGCCAGCAACCTGGTCAAACAAATGGCTTCGGCGAAGGGTTCCAATACCCTCGACGTGATTCCGTTTGCCCGGGCCCCGCGGGCGCTCAGTCCGCAGGAAGTGGGCCTGACTCTGGCGCGAACCAGTGGAACTGCGGGACGCGGCAGCAATCTGGAGGCACCGATCCGCGAGGCCTTGGCTTCCCTGCCCGCCGGTATGATCCATCGCCTGGTGCTGGTCTCGGACGGCAATGAAAATGACGGAGCCGTGACTCGCGCTGCCTGGCAGGCGCAGCAGTTGGGTATCCCGATCGACACGATTGCGCTGCCCGGACGGGCACAACCGCAGTTACAGACCCGCGCTGTCGGCATCCCCGGAGCAGTCTTCACCGGTGAACGCTTCCCGGTTGACCTGACAATTTTCGCACCCAAAGCCACCCCGGCTACCGTGGAACTGGCTGCTGAAGGCAAAGTAATCGGAACCCATCAGGTAGCGCTCACACAGGGTGAAAACCGAGTCCGGATTCGAACCGCTTTAAATGCAGCCGGGGCCATCGATCTTTCGGGCAGGATCGTCGCCCCCGGCATGGGCGAATCACGCTTTGAAAACGCCGTTGCAGTGCGCCGTCCCAAGGTTCTTTGGATTTCCGAAGATCCGGAAGGCACGGAAGAACACATCGTCAGCGTCCTCACAGCCAACAAGTTCGACTTCGCGCCCTCGAAGTACCTTCCCGCCAACCTGGACGACGCCCAGCTGATCGTTTTCAATAACGACAATCTGGAAGCGATGCGGCCTTACGACAAGCAACGGGTGGAGGATTTCGTTCAGCATGGTGGCGGGGCGCTGGTGATCGCGGGCGAGCGTAACGTCTATGTGGAGCATAAGGACAAGCCGGAAGATCCTCTGGAGCGAACCTTCCCGGCCAAGCTCGCGCCGCCCCGTTCGCCGGAAGGTACCTGTGTCGTCCTGATTATCGATAAGTCGTCTTCCATGGAAGGCAAGAAGATGGAACTGGCCCGAACTGCGGCGGCCGGAGCAGTGGAAAATCTGCGTCCCGAAGACTATGTCGGGGTCCTGATGTTCGATAACTCATTCCAGTGGGCCATCCCGATTCGCAAGGCCGATGACAAGCCACTGCTGCGCCGCCTGATCGCCGGAATTACCCCCGATGGCGGGACGCAGATCGCCCCGGCACTGAACGAAAGCTACCGTCGGATTGTGCCCGTCAACGCCACCTATCGGCATATTGTGCTGCTGACGGATGGTATTTCGGAAGAGGGCGATAGCCTCACGCTCTCCCGCGAGGCAGCCAACAACCGCGTCACGATCTCCACCGTGGGTCTCGGACAGGATGTCAACCGCGCGTACCTCGAAAAGATCGCCACCAATGCCAAGGGAAAGTCTTACTTCCTGAACGACCCGTCCGGCCTCGAACAGATCCTTCTGAAGGACGTAAAAGAGCACACCGGGACAACGGCCGTAGAGAAGTCGATTAAGGCCGTGGTACTTCATGCGAGCGACCTTTTGGACAAAGTCGATATTGCGACCGCCCCGGCGCTGGCCGGGTATGTCCGGTTCGATTTGAAACCGACTGCGGAGTCTATTCTGGAAGTCGATGAGAAGGACCCTCTGCTGGTTCGCTGGCAGTATGGCCTGGGGCGGGCCGCCGTTTTTGCCTCTGACGCCAAGAGCCGGTGGGCCGCGAGCTGGGTCAGCTGGAATGGTTTTGATCGCCTGTGGACCAATATCTTCCGCGACCTGCTGCCGCACAGCAATGACAGTGAAGCGATTGCGCGCTACGATGCGGCCAATGAGGAATTGGTAGTGGATTACCAGCTCTCGAACCGGGCCGCCGAGCCGACGGTGCTCCCGGAGCTTTATGCGATTGGCCCTGGCGACTTTAAGAAGCCGCTGGACGTGCAGCGAGTGTCCCCTGGCAGTTACCGGGCACGGGTTCGCATCGGGACCACCGAAGGTCTGTTCCGGGTACGTACACTGGCCGAATCCCGAACCTTCCCGGAAGTCGGGCTTTACCGCCAGGAGTCTGAAATGGCGGACTATGGCTCGAATGAACCCTTGCTGAAATCCATTGCCCAGGCCACTGGTGGCCGTTTCAATCCGACGGCCAGACAGCTTTTCGAGGGCGACGGGCGCTACGTCGATTCCAATATCCGCCTGTGGCCGGGTTTGCTGGCGCTGGCGATCCTTTTGAACCTGGTTGAGTTGACCCTGCGCAAGTGGAAGGGCATTCTGGAAGGGTTGCGGGGCCGAAAACAGGCTGCGCCGCAGCGCTCGATTATCTAATCAACCTGCTCCACAATCAGTGGAAATGGGCTAAAGCTTCTCGAAATCGCCAACGCGATTCAGGTACAGCATGTACCCGCCGTCGTCGGCCACGTGGAAGGCCTGGATGAATTTTGCATCCCACACAACTTCGTCCGCCCGATAGGAGAAGCGGGTGTGGACCGTTTGGCTGAAGGTATCGTCAAAGCCCTTCAGCAGCACGATAAATTCGGTCTGCAGCTCCTCAAGACCTTTGGCATCGAGGCCCCAAATCGGACTTGTTGGCGTGATCGCGTGGACTACTGTCCAGGTAAGCGGAAACAGCTCCACTTTGTCCATTTCGAGCGACAAATAGTCGATCTTACGAGAGGGTTTACCGTCCTTCGGGACAACCTGCTGAACGATGATTCTGGCTTCCAGCTCCATCAGGTTATTCGACCTCTGGTTGGCAATCCGGAACATCAGGGCCTTGCCGTCCTGGTAGGGCGCAATCAGGGCGTTCGGGCTGAATTCGATGCGGGCGGAGGGTCGGGAGGCCCTCGCCACCAGTAAGCCCGTAATCACTGAGAATGCCAGCAGGCCGACGAGAGCCTCCAGCGTGGCCGTAATGTTGGCCAGCACGCCAACGGGCGCAAGCGTGCCGTAGCCCACCGTCGTCAGCGTGTGCCCACTGAAAAAGAAGTCATTCAGAAAACGGCGGCCTTCGGTTTCGGCAGCCGAACCCTGCACGGCGTCCGGCCCCATAGCGAAGTAGAGGACAGCGAACGTCACATTGACGAGGGCGTAGAGGCCGCCCACCAGAACCACAAAACCGGGCCAGCTCATGTTCACCACGGCCAGCCACGGATGGAACGCCTGCCAGGTTCGTCCAACACGGCGCACGTTGTGTCGGCCATCGCGCCGGATGTTGCGAGTGAGCCGGCCCTCTACCTGTCTGGACAGCCCGGAATCAGTGACTGGCTTCTTCTCCATCCGGTCAGCTTAGCAGCGCGGCCAGCTTAGCAGCGGGGCCAGCCTACCAGCCGCTACAATGGAAGTTCCCCGTGTATCACATTCTGGAAAAGACCATTCAGTCGGCCTTTCGCGAAAAGGTAAGTTCCGCCTTTGGCTCCGACGCCGATATTACTCTTGAGCAGCCCCGACAGACCAGCTTTGGCGAGGTGGCGCTGCCGATTGCCTTTCAGCTTGCCCGGGCGTTGAAGCAGAACCCGAAGAAGATCGCTGCCGATCTGGTGGAGGCGGTGGGCCCGATTCCCGGCGTCGCATCCATGGAGATCGCAGGCAATGGCTACATAAATGTCCGCTTCGACCGCGGGGCCTACGGTGCCGCTCTCCTTGCCGATATTAAGCCCGAAGCCCCGGCTTCCACCGCTAAAATCATCGTCGAGCACACCAACATTAATCCGAACAAAGCAGCGCATATTGGCCACCTGCGCAACGCGGTTCTGGGCGATACCTTCGTGCGCATGCTCCGTGCAGTCGGCAATCAGGTGGAAGTCCAGAACTACATCGACAATACCGGCGTTCAGGTGGCCGACGTGGTGGTTGGGTTCCATTTTCTGGAGCACAAAACACCGGCGGAAGTCGCCGGGCTCATCGCCGAAGATCGCTTTGACTTCCTTTGCTGGGATCTGTATGCTCGCACCTCGCAATACTATAAAGACAACCCGGAAGCCCTGAAGTGGCGTGCCGAAACCCTGCATTCCATTGAAGCCGGCCACGGTGCTCTATCTGAACTTGGCCATCTGGTGGCTGATGCCATTGTGCGAAAACACCTGGCCACCATGCTGCGGCTCGGCATCCAGTACGACGTGTTGCCACGCGAGAGTGAGATTCTGCACCTGAAGTTCTGGGCTTCCGCGTTTGAACTTCTCAAGGCCCGAAAAGCCATCTACTTCGAAGAAGAAGGCAAGAACAAGGGCTGCTGGGTCATGCCGTCGTCTGCCTTCCGGGGTGCCGATGAGGCCAATGAGGACAGCAAGGTGATCGTCCGCTCCAACGGTACGGTTACTTACGTGGGTAAGGACATCGCCTACCAGCTCTGGAAGTTTGGGCTGCTCGGGAAAGATTTCTATTACGAGCCACACACCAAATACGCCGATGGCCATCAGGTCTGGGCTTCGACGGCTGAGCCGCAGGAAGCGACTTCACCGACTTTCGGTAACGGGTCAACGGTTTACAACGTGATCGATGTCCGCCAATCCTATTTGCAGGACGTGGTGGTGGCTGGCCTGAAGGCTCTCGGTTACGATCACCAGGCCGAGCAATCCATTCATTTCTCGTATGAAATGGTGGCGCTGTCGAAGCGTTGCTGTGCCGATCTGGGAATTCCGCTTTCCCCCGAAGACATGGAGAAGCCCTACGTCGAGGTTTCGGGCCGCAAGGGTCTGGGCGTTAAGGCAGACGATCTGATGGACCAGTTGATCGACACCGCGTTGCGCGAGGTAGTCTCCCGCCATGCCGAGGACACACCGGAACAACAGCGTGTGATCGCGACCGAAATCGCCATGGGGGCGCTGCGCTACTTCCTGCTGAAATTCACCAGGACCACGGTTATCGCGTTTGATTTCCAGGAAGCCCTGAGTTTCGAAGGGGAAACTGGACCCTACATCCAATACGCAACGGTGCGCGCCCGCAATATTCTGCGCAAATTGACGGAACGCGGCGAGACCCTCCCGGACTTCACCGCCGAACTCAACGCGGTCGCCATGGCGGCCCAGTTGGGGGATGAAGACGCCTGGCAAATTCTGTTGGCCGCCTCGAGAGCCGAAGCCGCGGTGGAGCGTGCCATTGCATCCGGCGAACCCGCCCACGTCGCGCGATATGCCTTCCAGCTGGCCCAGGCGTTTAACAACTTCTATCACCAGTTCCCGATCCTGATCGAACCGGACCGGTCGCGCAAAGTGTTTTTGCTCTGGATGACATCATTCTTCGCACGCCAGCTGGAACGCACTCTCGCCATCCTCGGCATTCCTGCTCCCGCGTACATGTAGGTCGGACAAAAGACTATGCTTCTCGCCCTCGACGCCGGGAATACCAACATTACAGTCGGCATTTTCCGTGACGGAAAACTGGCCGACCACCGACGGCTCCGCACCGTTCGCGAACAGACTTCCGACGAACTCGGAATCCTGATGAGCAGCCTGCTGCGCTACGCCTCACTGGACCCGGCCGACGTCTCCGGCATCATCGTTTCGTCAGTAGTGCCACCGCTGAATACTGCGATTGCCGAAATGGCGCGTCGCTACTTCGGGGTGGAAGCCATGTTCGTTACCTCGAAGACGGATACGGGGCTGAAAATTCTTTACGAGAATCCAGCCGAAGTGGGGGCGGACCGGATTGTGAACAGCGTGGCCGCACTTCATGCCTATGGCGGACCCTGCGTCATTGTGGACCTGGGAACGGCCATCACGTTCGATGCCGTCTCGGCGAAGGCTGAGTACCTGGGGGGGGTCATTGCAGCCGGCATTGGAATTTCGGCTGAAGCGCTCTTTAACCGCACCGCCCGCTTGCCTCTGGTGGACTTTCGAAAGCCAAAATCCCTGATCGGCATCAATACAGTTTCGAGCATGCAATCCGGCCTGTATTTTGGTGCGATTGGTGCCATTGATGGCATTATCGAGCGGCTGATTGCCGAATTGGGGCCGGAGACGAAGACGATCGCGACGGGTGGCCAGGCCAGCCTGATCTCCGAAGGATCACGCTATATCCGGCATGTAGATGAAAACCTGACCCTGGAAGGTCTCCGCATCATTTGGGCTCGGGCGAGATAGAAGCTGGTGAGTGAACCTCTCAACTATTTCAACTACTTCACCGAGATCGAGGAACATTTTCAACGCTCCCGGGGGACCAGCCTGTTTCTTCTTTCGCCGCTCGACTGGGCCCTGATCGAAACCTGGAAGAACTCCGGCGTCCCTTTAGAGGCAGTGTTGCGAGGCATTGACGCAGCGTTTGAGAAGTGGAGGGCCAAACGAACCCGAGTCCAGATGGTCAACTCTCTGGCTTTCTGCGCTCAGGCCATTCTGGTAGAAACGCAACGCCTGGCGGACGCGACTACCGTCGCCCCCAGTCAAGCGGCGGATACTGCACCCTTCCCCGAAGCCGAGATCCGGACCTATCTGGAACGCAATCTCGCTTCAATACTGGCCACTCAGGTCGCGGATTTCCAGGCTGTGGCCGAGTCTTTGACCCGCCTCACGGAGAATCTCCCGGCAGACCTGGAGACCCTGGAACAGCAACTGACAGCTCTGGAGCAAAAGCTGATCGCGCTGGCCCGAATCCGACAGACCGACGAACAGGCCCTTACGGCACGCAAGGAACTGGACAACTACCTTCGACCCTACCGGGGCAAGATGTCGGCCCCACAATTGGCTATGCTGGAGGCACAATTCCTGGATCGAGCGGTGCTGGAGACGTTCCGCTTGCCGCGCCTGAGCCTGTTCCACCTTCGGTAAGCTCCCGCAACATAATCGACTTCCGTAACTATCGCAAGTTCGCGGCAGACACGGGCATCGTTCGAGACTGGAACGCTCTGACCGGCGCGAGTGGCCGTGCTGCGGCAGCCTGACAGGTTAAGAAGGCTTGACAGGCATCTCGGAGTAGTGAACGTGGGCAAGCTTCCAGTTTCTCTTGCTATCCCTGAGGAGAACCTGAGTTTCCCGGCCCCTGGTGGTAACAAAACTTCCGTCCTGGCGCAAGGTAGCGCTGAAGTTCCAGTAGAATTCAACTACAGCAGAGTCGCCATGAGGCTTGACGGTAATTCGCTCGATTTTGAGTTTACGGGCTGAGAACAAGCCGCCCATGAGCTTCACGCAGACATTGGACTTCATCTGTTCCCAGCCCTCTTCGTGGCCGAGGGGGTGGATGAACGAAATGTCGTCACGTTCGGCCGCCAACGCAGGGGCTGCAGCGTCAACAGAGGCGAGGTACATTTCAACTACGGCGCGGATGGCAGGGGTTTGATCGGGGGCCCTGGATTATGGGCCGCAGGCCGTGAAAAGCAACAGACAAAGCGTCGATGTGAAGCGCAGCGGCGCGCTCATTACCCCTTTGCCTAGCGACGGCGCCCGAAAGTTCTCCCCCCCGAGGGGCGGGACGGTCGGGAACTGCCAGGGTTGCCAAAGCGCATGCCACTGGGAGGGGCTGAGGGGGAAGCACGACGGTCGGCATTACCGGGGGCGCCGAAGCGGCGTCCGGCTTCCGGAGTATCGTCTGACTTACCGAAGCGGCGGCCTCCCGTATCGGGACTCGCCTGCGGATCACGGCTGCGATTGGGCGCAGAGGTAGTCGCACCGCCACTGCCGCCGCTCCCGGATTGACGCGAGGAGAAGCTGGAGTCTTTGTAGCCACCGGACTGGACGTAGCGGCTACCCGCATAACTCTGTTTCGTGAACGTGCCGCGGGTGCCGTACTTAGGCGCAGCCTGCGGGGTTTCGTTGCCATACCAGCTCTTGCCGGAACGAAGAGCGGTCTGGTAGCCGTTGTATTCGTTGACATAGATCGGCTGGTAGTTACGCCCCCCGAGAAGCTCACGCATGATCAGGTACTGCGGGAGCCAGGTCCACATACTGCCGCCGGCAGGGCCCGCCGACCAGTAGCCATAGTGGTTCGACTGGCCTGGAGGGGCCATGTAGGAGTACCCGGCAGGCTGGGCGACGGTGGTCGCTTCGGAGTCATAAAGACCTTCCTGCTTGTGCGCAATTGCCATGCCGAGGTTATTCTCAACGGAGCGGTACGCGGTCGCGGGAACATCCACCCAGCGGGTATCGCTGGAGACTTCCGTCTTCTTCGTAGGAACGTCAACGAAGTGGGTCTTCACCGTCTTGAGCTTCTGGCGATAAATACGATCCTGACCACTTTCGGTGACTTCCAGATCTTCGAGGATCTTGTCCCACGAGTCGTAGAGCTGGCCGGAGAGAGCTTTCAGTTCTTCGGTCCTGGTTGTCCCGGCAACAACTGCTTCATTCAAGGCGTTATCGGCGGTAATGAGCGCCGCGATTTGGGGACCGGTGGCCTTGCCTGCTGCGGCCGCCGCCCGCGATTCCTCGGTGGCTGCCCACTGCGTTTCCGCGCGTTCGGGTGCGGAGCGAAGGGCGTTGAGACGGCTGTCCAGATCGTTCTTCTTGGCGGGCCAGTCGCGCTCGGCTCTTTCAACGATTTGCGCGACCGGGGCCACATCAGCACCGGCCAGCTTCTGGTGCGCCTCGGTCATCTTGGCGAGATGGAAGGGCAGGTTGCGCTGGAAATCCAGCCAGCGGTTGGCTTCGCCGACTACGGTAGCGGATTCATCGAGCGCTGCCTGACGATTGCTATGCTGCTCGGCCACCAGGCCCTCAATGCGGGTAACCGCCTCGCGACCTGAGGCTTTGGAAGCCTGCTCGATGGTCTTGCGGGTCGCCTCTGCCTTATCCAGTTTGGACTTGGCGACTGCGAGGCGTGCGGGCCATTCGGTGGCAACGGCGGTGCCGTTAAAGAGGTCGGGAACTTTGGCCAGACTGTCTTTGATGGTGGTTTCAGCCCGGGCTACGTCTTTGCGCGCCTGTTCGAGCTTGTCGTTCTCTTTGGCAATTTCGTCGCGCAGTGAACTGGGCAGACTGGAACAGCCGACCAGCGTGAGCGTGGCCAGCAGAATCGGAAATATACGACGCATTTTTTACACCTTCGGGGGCTATGCCCCTCGGAAGACCGTGATGTCCGCCGCTTCCAGGCGGGTCCAAATGGACGCTGCGAAGGGTTCCCCTTCGTACTTACGGAAGCTCAGAAAGCGCTTGCTTTCCTGCTCCTGGAATTGCCAGGTATAAAAACCCTGGCCGGTTTCATGGCCCTCAGTAAAGCGACCGGTTTCGCGACTGTAACGGTAGACCCAGAATTTGCCCTCAAAATCGAGGAAATCGTTGGGGTTCTGGCGGGCGTCGAGGTCACTCATATCGTCTTCGGTCAGCCCGAAGTCGTCAAGGGTAAGTTTGCGACCATCGAAGTTACCGTAAATCTCAACGTTGTCGCCGGTATGAACTTCCAAAAAGACGCGACGACCGCGCCAGGTCCCCGAAACTTCGAACCACTGGTTACTGCCGGCTTCGAAGACATCGCGACGGTCAACGGTGAAGTCGACATCAGAAAAATCATCGGCCACGCCGGGGACCGAAAGCGTATCTTTGGTACGCGCGTCGCGCACGGTCAGATTCGCCAGGTCCTCGACAGGCTTGGGCGGTTTTTTATCCCAGAACATTGGCGTGTTTAGTGTCCGGAGGCCGGGGGCAATTCCTTCTGGATATGCACGGAGCCAATTCGACGTTCGCGCTTCAGCTCTTCCAGCTCAGAATCGACGGTGGCACCCTGCAGGGCGGCGAATTCAGCTTCCAAACCGTCATCCTTGCCGGCGCTGGCAAGTTCCCCGAAGGCTTTGGCCGTAGCTTCTTCCTTCGCGACTGACTTTTCAAAGGTAGCGAGTGTTGCGAAGGCGTTATCGGCATTGCCGACACCAGCGAGGGCTTCGGAGACTTTGCGCTGGGCGGAAGCGGCGTTCTTACGCGCGATCAACGTATTGGCGGTGCGTTCACCGTCGTCGATCTTGCGCTTCAGTTCCCCCACCTGCGACTTCAGGGTCTCGCTGGCCTGGCGTGCAGAATCGATAGCGGACTGCAGGGAAGTAACCTGCTTGTCGCATTCACCCTTCCTGGCCAGGGCCTTTTTGGCGAGGTCTTCATTGCCTGCGTCGAGCGCCTGGACGGCGCGGGCCTTCCATTCGGCTGCCTGGCGAACCCACTTCTGGTATTCGGAGTCGAGCTGATTGTAGTTGCTCATGGCCGAAGCCGACGAGCGAACCACATTGTTCAGTTCGGTTTTCATATCCCGAATGGTCTGCTGGACGGTGGCTTCAAAGGTGGCGTCTTCGAGGGCGCCAACTGCCTGGTTGGCCTGACCGCGAGCAACGCGACCGGTGCGATTGAAGATATCGGAGAAGAATCCCATGGTTTTTATGTCCTTAAGCGTTATGCAAGGTCGGCAGCGAGCAAGTCACGGGCGGTGACCACATCGGCGAGCAGGAAGCTGATGCAGGAGAGGATGTCGTCCTCATCGTCGGCCCCCATTTCCTGGAGTTTGCAGAAGTTGTTGAGGCTGATGGTGGTGGCATCGCCGGACTCGAAGATCTGGAAGTGCGAAGTGGACACGCCATTGTTGGCATCCAGCAGCTTGCGCAGGATGGCCGGAGTGAGCGCGGAGGCAGCTACCGTGGCACAGGTCATCGAGAAGAAGACAATTTCGCCTTCGATGACAGCGGCAATGGAGAGATGGCTGTCGGTGTCCTGAATGCGGAGCGAGCCGACACCGGATTCGGTAACGGCATAGCCCTTCGCGGCAAGGAGTTCACTGATTTGGGAGAGAACGTTTTGACTCATAGTTGTCGGGTTCCTTAAACAGATACGTAAGCGGGGCCGAAGAGGTTCAGAAACCCTGAGTATAGCGGGTGCGTGGGTGGGACGGGGCCAACCAGAGGTCCGGGACTATGCAGGAATTTAGGCCGACAGCAACAAAACGTGATTAAATACCAGGCGGGGCTCTCAGCCTCTGAGGAGTTGGGCGGGGATGAAAAATTGCATTGGGTTGGCTTTGGTGGCGAGTGTCTGGGCTGGCGGCGGCGCGGCGGCGACCAGTGATCCGTCTGTTAGGTCCGTGTTTCAATTCGGGCCAGGGCCGGAATCGGCGGAATACGTCAGAGTAGCTCCGGACCGGGTGTATTCGAAGGACTCGAAATATGGTTTCGACCGGAGCTCGAAGGTGACCTCCACGCCGGCTGGTGTCGCGTCCACGGCACCCTTCTTTTTCTCAACAGCACTTCCGGAAGGGAACTACAAGGTATCCGCACGGTTGGGGGATGCAGCGGGAGCTTGCGTGACGACGCTAAAGGCCGAATCGCGGCGGCTGATGGTGGAGCGGGTGGCCACGGCGGCGGGCGAACGCCGAAACGTAACGTTCGTGGTGAATGTGCGAAACTCCACTGTCCCGGCACCTCCGTTGAATGCTCCTGGGGGCGATCAGGTTCGCCTGAATAGTCGGGAGCAGGGAGTTTTGCACTGGGATGAAAAGCTGACGCTGGAGTTTGGGAACAGCCGACCGTGTCTGGAGAGTCTCGACATTGTGAAGGCCTCTGATCTTCCGACGGTTTTCCTGGCCGGGGATTCAACGGTGACGGATCAGCCACGCGATCCGACCACGAGTTGGGGCCAGATGCTGACACGTTTCCTGGGCCCGGAGGTGGCGGTGGCGAATCACGCGGAATCGGGCGAGACGATGAAGTCCTTCATCACGGGCCTCCGGATGGACAAGATTCTGAGCCAGATGAAGAAGGGCGACTACCTGTTCATTCAGTTTGGCCACAACGATATGAAGGAGAACTGGCCGCAGACCTATGTAGAGCCGTTCACGACGCACAAACAGTACCTAAAAGTACTGATCGCCGAAGCTCGGCGGCGCGGGGTGTTTCCGGTGCTGGTGACTCCGATGCAACGGCATAATTTTGACGGACTGAAGGTACGGAATACGCTGGGGGAATTTCCTGCGTCTGTGCGGGAGACTGCGCGCGAGGAGAAGGTTCCTCTGATTGACCTGACGAAGATGAGCATAGCGATGTACGAGAGCCTGGGGCCGGAGAAATCGTGGCTTCTGTTTTCGCGAGGGACGGATGCCACACATCACAGCGCTTACGGGGCGTATGAACTCGCGAAGTGTGTGGTGGAAGGGATTCGGACGAGCGGACTGGAGCTGGCGAAGTATATTGTGTCGGATTATGCGGGGTTTGATCCGCAACATCCGGATAGCCCGGAAGCGTGGGGAAATTCGAAATGAAGACCTTGCTGGTGGCTTTGATTTTCTGCATGGGGGCCTGTGGCGCGGAGAAATTCAGTTTTGGGACCGCGGAGGGCCCGACGGGATTCGTTCGGGTGGAGACGACGGCGTTATACAGCGACAAGACTGGTTATGGATTCGAGCCGGGAACGGCGGTTCAGGCGCAGAGTACGCCTCGTCCGGCTGGAAATTAACGGGTGGGGTTGACTGCAGCCCAGGTGGGGGTTCCGTGGTGGCTTGAGGGTCTGCGGCACATGTTGGTGCCGTCGAATGTCACGGAGCCGGCATCAGACCGGTCCCGGTAGCTTCCGGTCCCGATCAGCGATTGCCTGCCGTTAGTGCTCGATTGGCGCACCGAACGCCCAGAGGGTTCCGTCGTGCGTACCGAAGTACACCGCGCTGCCGCCTGCCGCCAGACCACCGTTCCGTGGGACAAACGACGTGATCGTCCTACCGCTGTTCCAGATCTCCTTGCCGTTGGCCGAGTCGAGGGCGTAGAGGACTGCCGGCGTGGATTTATCGCCGCTGGAGAGGGCGAAGACGACACCGTTGACGACCATGGGCTTGGCCGCTCCCTGCAGGGCGGGCGACGTCCAGCTGGCTTCGAGGGTTCCGGCATCGGTCACTTTGTGGTTCGTGATGGACTTGCCGCGTGCAGCGAGGATGTAGCGGACGCCGCCTTTCATGTAGGTGGAAAGGGCTTCTACGGTTGCGCCGCCGTTTGACTTCGCGATGGCTGCTGCCGGGGCTGCGGCATCGATGATGTGGATGCTGCCGTCCTTCGCTCCCACTGCGATCAGGGTCTTGCCCTTGTTTTCAAAGAGTATGGGGGAGGAGGTGAGCGGGCCACCCGCTGCGTAAGCGGCCTTGCGGGCGAGAGTCTTCGGTTCGAGGGCTACAACTTCACCCTCTGCGGTGGCGACGTAGACGAGGCCCTCGGGGCCAAAGGAGAAGCCATCCATTCCCACAGGGTTCGCCTTGAAGCTGGTGACGGCCGCGGTTTCCATGTTGAGGGACCAGATGCCATCCTGCGCTCCATTACAGGCTCCGGCAGTTGAAGCATAGGCGGCGCCATCGACCACAGCTACGCCGGTCACGTTCGCACCCGCAGGGAGGAATTTGACGGACGGTTTGGGTTCTTCCCCATTCGAGAGATACATGGAGTGGAATGTGCCGTCGGACGAGATGGCATGAACGTACTGGGGGAGGCGACCACGACCGGGGCCTCCAGGGCCACGTCCCGCCTGGGCGCCACCACGACCGGCCTGACCGGCGCGTCCAGCCGCAGCAGCAGCCATTTCCCTGAGTATGATCGCGCCTTCATCCGGATCACCGACGCCCGATTTAGCCGGACCACCGCGACCACCACCGCCGGCGCCCCCCACATTGGCCGTGTTCGGGAAAGCCGTGCCAACGGGGCGGGTGACCGCTGCCGACAGACCGCCAGGGCATGTAGCTGTTCCCTGCCCTGGTGCGCCTCCACCGAAGTGCTTCTGCCACTCGATGCGGCTCAGGTCAGTGTCCATCACGACGACATTGTCAGAACTGCCGCCTGTAAAGGCGTAAGAGCGGAAGCCGCGATGGCCGATAAAGCGATCCATGATAGTGGGCGCAGTCAGGCCGTTCCCCTGGCGGGGGGCGTTATCGAATTTCTTCTTCCAAAGGAACGAGAAGTTTGCGGATTTCAGGGTCTCCGGGGAGAGTTTCGGGTCGGTGCGGACCCAGGCTGTGCGCTGGGCGTCCCCCCCGGCAGTGGCCCAATCGCCGCCGCCACGGCCCTGGGCAAGGGCCGGAAGTGCAGAGACGGCAACAAGGCCGAGGAGAGTGACGGGCGATTTGAAAGTCATTTGGGAGTCCTTCGTTCTGGTGTATACTACCAGACGCGGTGAATCGTTTCAAGCACTGCTATTCAGAGCATCGGAGCACTACAGATCATGTCACGGAAGAATATTGCGATTGCGATTGTGTGTTTGGGCGCGGGGCTTCTGCCTGCCGCAGACTGGCTCACCGACGGCTACGACGTGAAGCGCACCAACTGGCAGCGCGATGAGAAGATACTTTCGCCCACCACCGTCAAGGACATGAAGCTGATCTGGAGCATGAAGCTGGATAACCAGCCGAAGGTGATGCATGCCCTGTTTCCGCCGCTGATCGTAAACAGTCTGAACGTCAAGGGGCAGATGCGCGAAGTGGCGATCGTGGCCGGCGTGGATGACAACATCTTCGCGATTGACGTGCAGAAGGGCGAGCAGATCTGGCGCAAGCATTTTGAAAATACGAACCCACCGGCTCCGGGGGGACGTGGTGGCGGCATTCTGTGTCCCGGTGGGCAGACGGCGACTCCCGTGCTGGCCCCGGTGGCTGGTACACCCGGCAAGTACACAATCTACGCCGCCTCATGGGATGGACGCCTGCACCAGATGAATGCGTCCGATGGTGAAGACATTGCGGCTCCGGCGAAATGGATGCCGTCGAACGGCAAACCTTATGCTCTGAACCTCTACAAGAACGTGCTGTACACGCACACCGCGCAGGGCTGTGGCGGAAATCCGAATATCGTTTATGCCTACGATCTGGCAACGAAAAAGGTGGGCACGTGGGGTCCGGCGGGTGGCGGCATGTGGGGACGGCAGGGTCCTGCGATTTCTGAAGACGGCATTATGTTCACAGGGACCGGCGACGGCCGCTGGGATCCGGAGAACGGTGTGTTCGGCAACGGGATCATTGGTGTGAAGCAGAATCCGCAGACGAAGGCGCTGGATCTGGTGGATTATTACGGGCCTTCGAACGCTGAATGGCTGTTCAAACGCGATCTCGATATGCAGGTTACCCCGGTGATCTTCAATTACAAGGGTCGGGAGCTGATGATCGACGCCAGCAAGGAGTGCCGGTTGTATGTGATGGACACGAAGTCAGTGGGTGGGAATGACCACCGAACTCCGGTTTATCGGACGCCGCTGATTTGCAACGAAGATGTCAATTTTGCGTCAGCCGGGATTTGGGGTTCGCTGGCCACCTGGGAAGACGCAAAGGGGACGCGTTGGGTTCTGACTCCGTTCTGGGGCCCGAAGCACTCGCGCTTCAAGGCTCCGATTGAGAACGGCGAAGTGAAATATGGTGCCGTGGCTGCGTTCAAGGTGGAAGAGAAGAACGGCAAGACGGAACTGGTACCGGCCTGGATTTCACGGGATATGAACCATGCGGAGCCGCCGGTGATCGCCAATGGCGTGGTGTATAGCTTCGCCAGCGGTGAGAACACGGAGCAGGCGTATCCGGATGTGGGTCTGGAAGATACCCCGGAACGACGGATTCCGACCTCCACTCGTGCCACGGTCTATGCTTTTGATGCGAACACGGGGAAGGAACTGTGGTCGAGCGGGGATCAGATTAAGACGTGGATCCACTACGGGGGACTGAC
>RGPS01000068.1 GCA_010084195.1 Terriglobia bacterium | reverse complement strand
TTTGGCGGTTTGGAAGGCGAAGTCGTGGTGAGACAGAGCTGGTTACGAAGAACGGGAGAGGAGAGCAGGATGAGAGACGACGTGAACGAACTGCATGCGAGGATTCGGGAGGCCCAGGAGGTGACGATCACGAACGGGCCGCTGGTGGCGGTGATGGAGGGGCGGATGCATGTGACAGATGTGATGAAGGAGGCGGCTCGGAAGCCGAACTCCGGAGTGACGGGAGAGCACAGGGTGGGGCAGGCTGCGCGGGATGTTTCGGGCTATGACCCGGTTTTGCGGTGGCACTCGCGAACTTAAAGGCCGGAGTACGACCTAGAGCAAGCGCTGGCGCGCCGTGTCGGTGAAGTGTGCCAGCGCAGCGCCGAGGAAAGCGGGACTGGCGGCAAAGGCGACAATGAGGAGTTCGAGGGGGAACAGGTTGTGGTCGGTTGCGTCGCTTTGGAGGTCTACGGCGATGACAACCAGGTGGGCGGCTAACGCGGCGAATATGGCCAAAGCTGCGGGGCGATAGCGTGGCTTCCCTGCCCCGAGGGTGACGAGGAAGCCGAGGGTCAGTTGGGCGAGGGCGAAGGTTTGATAAGTGGAGACGGGGAGTTCGTTGCGTTCGCTGTAGGGCAGGAAACGGTAGAGGGTCCAAACATAAGCTGTCACTCCGGCGAGGGTTGCCACGATGTTGCGAACTGACATGGCGGAGAGTATAGCATTTGTGCCTGGCCTTGATGACAGGAATCCGCGGGTGATGTGGATGGTGGTTTGGCGGAACTCTAAGGGTTACACCGTATCATCGTGGATGATGGAATCCCTTCCGGTTGGAACACATTCGTGTGGCTGTCAGAGTTTACGGCATCGGGCAAAGCTGGTGGTTCTCACCGGAGGGCCGGGTGGGGGGAAGTCGGCGATTCTGGAGTTAGCGAGGCTGTATTTGTGCCGTCACGTGGTGTTTGTTCCGGAAGCGGCCAGTATTGTGTTTGGCGGGGGTTTCCCCAGGGTTCCAGGCACGGCGGGTTTGCAGGCGGCGCAACGGGCGATCTTTCGTATTCAGCGGGAGATGGAGGAACTGGCGCGCGGCAATCCTGAGGCCGGGATGGTGGTCTGCGACAGGGGTACGATTGATGGCCTCGCCTATTGGCCGGGCAAGCCTGACGCGTTCTTTAAGTCGGCAGGGACCACTATGGAGGCTGAGCTGAAGAGATACTCGGCCATTGTGCATATTGCGACTCCGGCTTCCTCGCAGCAGTACCAGAAGAACAACATTCGGCACGAGAGTCTGCCGCAAGCGCGGAAGATCGATACCCGGATCAGTGAGTTGTGGGCGCCGCATCCGCACAACCATAAGGTGAGTTCAGCTACTGATTTCATTGACAAAGCGACGGTCGCGATCCAGATTCTGCGGGATCATTTGCCGAAGTGCTGCCGGTAGAGCAAGGGGCCACTCCCTCACGGTCGTGGTTCGGTAGCGCGAGGTGACAGGCAGTGACTGAGCGGACTGTGGAACTGGTATCGATTCACGGCGAGGGAATTGCCGCGCGGTGTTGTGCCCATTTGCTGAGGGCGGGCGGAGTTCCGGTCTCGACGCTGCGCCGGGGGCGGATCGAGGCCAGCAAACACCGCTTCCGGGCCAGGTATGAGAGGAAAGATATCGAACTACTGGCATTGGTGGATGAAGCGCACGATACGCTCAGGGGTCCTGCCAGGCAAAAGGTTCTGTATCGCGAGTTCCATGAGTTTGCCGACAGTAAGTACGAGACCCTGTCGTCGATTTCGGTGGCCCACATTTGTAATCTCCGCGAGCGACGTGAGTACCGTGAGCGGCGCATGACTTTCGAGAAGACGCGCCCGACGAGGATATCAAGCGGAGAGCTGCGGCGACCGGAGCCGGAAGGGCGCGCCGGGTACTTACGAATTGACACGGTGCATCAGGGAAATCTCGACGGAGTGAAGGGCGTGTACCACATCAACGCGGTGGATGAAGTGACTCAATGGCAGGTAGTGGGAGCCACGGAACGAAGCCCGGAAGCATGGCTGATACCAGGCCTGGAGGCCAGCCTGGAGCAGTTTCCTTTTCAGATTCGAGGCTTTCACTCAGATAACGGCAGCGAGTTCATCAACCACACAGTCGCTGAACTGCTGAACAAGCTTCTGCCAGAGCAAACGAAGTCCCGTCTCCGGCGCTCCAATGATAACGGCCTTGTGGAAACAAAGAACGGAGCGGTGATCCGGAAACATATGGGCTTCAGCCATATAGAGTCGGCCCATGCCGACTGCATCAACACCTTCTACAAAGAGCACTTCAAGCCCTACCTCAACTTCCACCGACCTTGTGGCGTGCCCGAACTGGTGACCAATGAGAAAGGCAGAACGAAGCGCGTGTATAAGTGGTACGCAACGCCGCTGGAGATCCTGAGGCAGTTACCTGGCGTGGCCCGGTTTCTGCGGTACGATATCACCCTGGATGATCTCGACCGGCAGGCCGGACGTCAAACCGATACCGGAGCCGCCATCCAAATGCAGGAAGCAAAGCGGAAGCTCTTTGCCGGCTTCCAGCTTGAGAAAACTGCATGACCGAACCGCGCTGCGGAAATGACGGGCAATGGGACGGCAGAGGAAAACCAGAAGCAGGATTCCCCCTTTTCCACCGCTCATCCCTCTCTCGCAACACCAAGAGCGAAAGGAGATCACTCTCGCCTGTACCCTGACCGTTCAGGCTCATTGTTGAATTAGAAAACGCTGTAACAAATCGTGACTGGTTAGCTGAGCCCTCTAACGGCGAAGCCTGGACGGTATTTCCTTCTGAGGAAGGCGTTGGCTTCTTTCACATTTGTGAACTTTGCCTTCGCCCCGTTCCAGTTCAGGGTGGTGTTGGGGAATCTGGTAGCCAGCGGGCCCAGGAGCACACTTTCTGTCAAAGCGCCGGAGAACTCGAACGGCGTCGAAGTCTTTCCATTGCCCAGCACCGCTTCGGCGAACTCATGGTAGTGGTCGGTTCTCGTCTCCTGAGGCATGATGAAGCCGGAGAAATCGCGCAGCGGCAGCAGGATCGGCATCCCGATGTGCGGGAGGAGCATTTGCCCTTTTGTCCCCAGGAAAATCGAACCCTGGCCGGGGAAGCGGATGGAGCCTAACAGGGCCTGAATCTCCGCTGGTGGGCGGCGCTCCCCGTCGTACCAGGTGACGGGGACCGTCTTCTCCGCCGTATAGGGCGTGCCGGGGAAGACGTAGCGAATCAGGGTATCCAGCGCCCAGCTTTCTCCGTTGGGAGCCTCGCCTTCACTCCTGACCGAGAGGGGTGAGCCGAGGTTCAACGCGCCGAAAACGGGGTCGAGGATATGGCAGCCCATATCGCCGAAGGTGGCGGTGCCGAAGTCGAGGCGCTTGCGCCAGTTGCCGGGGTGGTAGACCTCTTTAATAAAGGGCCGGTTGGGGGCTACGCCGAGCCAGATATTCCAGTTGAGGCCGGTTGGAACCGGGTCGGTCGCCGTCGGGAGTTTGGTCTTGTCACCCCAGGTCTTGTTGCTCCAGGTGTGGACCTCTTTCACCTTGCCGATGGCACCTTCGTGGATGATCCGGACGGCGGTTTTGTATTCCTGCCAGGAGTGGATCTGGATGCCCATCTGGGTCGCGAGGTTCTTCTTTTTCGCGAGCTTCATCATGGTGCGAATTTCGTGGATTTCGTGAGCGAGAGGCTTCTGCACGTAGACGGGCAGGCCCATGTTCATGGAGGTGACGGCCTGGGGGGCGTGGTGGTGGTCGGGGGTGCCCACGCAAGCGGCGTCGATTTGGCCCTTCTGCTCACGCAGCATCTCGCGCCAGTCTTCGTAGAGTTTGGCACCGGGGTATTTCTGCTTCACGTCGTCGAGCCGGTTGGAGTCCACGTCGGCCACGCAGACGAGCTTCACCTTGGGGTGGGACGAGATGCCGTCGAGAGTGGCCCAGCCCATGCCACCGCCGCCGAAGGCCGCGAGGCGAAGCGTTCCCGAAGGAGGCTTGGAGATCAAATCCCGGATGAAGAAGGGCGCGGCGAGGGAAGTTTGCAGGAACTGGCGACGGGCGGTAAGCATCAGCGTTTATTCTACTGCGATCTGAAGGCCTGTTGGGGAAACGCCTGGCGCAGGTCGTCAGCAATGCGGGCGCTGGCTTGAGCTGCCCGGAGGTGAACCGCTATGGCGAGGCAGGTTTCCAGGCGGACCCCGGCTAGTTCGCGAACGCCTGTCGCACGTCGCCGGTAGCCCAGGCGAGGCGGGTGCCCGCGAGGGCGGCAGCGAACCGCGTGCGGATGAGGGTGTCATCAGCAGTGGCGACGCTCGATTGCGCTACCTGAACGTCAACGGTGGTGGCGAGACCGGTTTCAAGTCGGACGCGGGCAAGATCCAGCGATTGAGCGGTGGCGGAACAGAGCGGCGCGGACAGGGTCCTCACAGAAGATATGAATGCCGGTGCAAAGATTGCGGGGATCGAGATCGTGAACCCATTTTCCGGCGAGTGACCTTACGCTGTTTGCGGCTTCGCGCCTAAGCCCCGCATCACCATCTCGACATGCTGGTCGATCAGCAGGTTCTGGTTCGGCCAGCCGGTTTGGTCGAACTGGGCCATCGTGATGATTCCGGCAGTCAGACCGTGAAGGGACAGCCAGGCCGTGAAGGCCTTCAGTTCCGGGTCGCCGGGTTCGACGACACCAGCCCGCATAGCGGCTCCGATGGCCTCACCCAAACTGCCCAGGGTGGTGAATCCGCCCTGGGGGATGGCAACGCAAATCGGGTGCTCCGGGAAAGGTCGGGGGCGGGAGCGGTCAGGAAAGTGACCTGGTAGCGGGTCGGGTTGGCAAGGCCGAAATCGACGTAGCACCGGAGACCGGCGCGCAGGGCTTCGCGGGGGGGCCGGCGTATTGTCGCGGATCTCGTTCAGCTCTTCGAGGAGGTCTTCGAAGAAGCGGATGCAGATGCCGGCCAGGATCGCGTGTTTGTCCTCAAAGTAGAGGTAGATAGTGGAGGGGGCGTACTCGATTTTCTCGGCAATCTTGCGGATCGAGAGGCTTCCCGGGCCTTCCTTTACGATCAGTTCGCTGGCCGCGTCCAGAATTGCTTCTGAAAGTGCCTCTCGCTCCCGTGCTCTGCGTTCTGTAACACCCGTCCGCGCATTATCACGCATGGCGGGGCTGTGGGTAACGGAGCCGAGCAAAAATGATACCTTACATATACAGTCCAACTACAACCTTATGAAGACCTATATCGCTACCGCAATTGCTACCGCAGTTCTCGTACTGCTTCCCGGCCAGGTCCTGGCACAGAATCCGAAGTCTGTTGAAAAAGCCACGCTTGGCGGCAAAGCCGTCACGCTGAGCTACTCGTCCCCCAGCGTGAAAGGCCGCAAAGTGTTCTCACCCGCCGGCCCCATTGCAAAGGACCCGAACTACCCCGTTTGGCGCGCCGGAGCGGATTCCTCCACCACGCTGCACACCGAAACCGACCTCGATCTGGGCGGTCTGACGGTTCCGAAGGGCGACTACTCCATCTACGTGAGCCTGGCGGATGTGGACCACTGGGAACTCATCGTCAACAAGCAGACCGGCCAGTGGGGCCTGACGTACAACAAAGCCAACGATGTGGGCCGCGTGAAGATGACGATGGCCAAGCCCGCTGCCCCGGTGGAACTACTGAAGTACACCATCGCCGACGGCAAGCTGACGCTGGCGTGGGAGAACTACTCGGCCTCCGTCGCTATCGCAGCAAAGTAAGCAAATAACGTCACAGCATAAACGTCACAGACAGGAAACCGGCATGGCAATTACTTTCACGCTCAACGGCGGATCGCAGACCGTTGACGTCAACCCGCAGACACCTCTCCTTTGGGTCCTGCGCGACGTCATCGGCCTCACCGGCACGAAATTTGGCTGCGGCATGGCTCTTTGCGGAGCCTGCACGGTCCATATGAACGGCAACCCGATCCGGTCATGCTCCACGCCGGTTTCCACTGTGGCAGGTAAACAGATTACGACGGTGGAAGGCCTTTCAGCCGACACCACCCATCCGGTCCAGCAGGCCTGGATCGAACACGACGTCCCGCAGTGCGGCTACTGCCAGTCGGGCCAGTTGATGGCTGCGGCTTCTCTGTTGGCCAAGAAGGCCAAGCCGACGGACGCGGATATCGACGAAGCGTTGCGGGGTAACATTTGCCGCTGCGGGACCTACACCCAGATTCGGACGGCGATCCACCGCGCCGCTGAAATCAAGGCTTCGAAGGGAGGCCGGGCATGAGCATGAATCGACGCGATTTACTCCGTTCCGGTGCCGGCCTGATGGTTGGGTTTTTCCTGCCCGACAGCCGGGAACTTTTTGCACAGCAGGGCCGTGGGCGTGCGCAGGGTCCGATCAACCCGAATGCGTACATCCGCATTGCGGCCGATGACAGCGTGACGCTGATTATCACCAAGGGTGAAATGGGCCAGGGCACGATGACTTCGCTTTCGCAGTTACTCGCTGACGAGCTGGATTGCGACTGGAAGAACGTGAAAACGGAGTTCGCTCCGGTGAATCCTGCGCTGTATGGCAACCAGGGCGTGTTCGGGTCGCAATCGATAAAAACGTCGTGGTTCCCGCTGCGGCAGGCAGGGGCCAACGCACGGGCCATGTTGCTGGACGCAGCAGCGCAGCAGTGGAAGGTGGATAAGGCCTCGCTGCGGACGGATGCGGGCTTCGTGGTGAACCCGGCGACGGGCGCGAAGGCGAGCTATGGCAGCCTGGCCGATGCCGCCTCGAAGGTTGCGGTCCCGGCGGCGGCTCCGCTCAAAGACCCGAAGGACTTCCGGTACATCGGGAAGTCCATGAAGCGCCTGGACACGAAGTCCAAGGTAAATGGGACGGCGAAGTTCGGCCTGGACACGCGTCTGCCGGGGATGCTGTACGCGGTGATCGCCCGGTGTCCGGTGTTTGGCGGGAAAGTCGCCAGCTTCGACGATTCAAAGGCGAGGGCTGTACCGGGCGTGAAGAAGATTTTCCAGGTGCCGACGGGCGTTGCCGTCATCGCCGAAAACACCTGGGCAGCGATGCAGGGCCGCAATGCGCTGGTCGTGAAGTATGACGAAGGTCCGGTGGCGCAGTACTCGAGTGCGGATATTCGAAAGATGTTTGCCGAGTACGCAGAGAAGCCGGGTGCGGTAGCGAAGAAGGTTGGCGATGCGGAGCAGGCTCTGGCTGGAGCTACGAAGAAAATCGAAGCCATTTACGACGCCCCCTACCTTTCTCACGCACCGATGGAGCCGATGAACTGCACCGCTGTGGTGAATGCGGACAGCTGCGAAATCTGGGCTCCGACGCAGATGCAAACAGGCGGGCGGAACACGGCGGCGCAAATCACCGGTCTGGCTCCGGAAAAAGTGAAGCTGAATTCGACCTTAATGGGCGGCGGCTTCGGGCGGCGTGGTGGTACTGACTATATCTCCGAGTCCGTGGAAGTGGCGAAAGCCATGGCCGGCACGCCCGTGAAGCTCACCTGGACGCGCGAAGACGATATGCAGCATGACCTGTATCGTCCGGCTTCGTATGTGAAATTTGCCGGTGCCGTGGATGCACAGGGCTGGCCGTTGGCGTTGACGGCCAAGGTCGCCTGCCCGTCGTTCTTTGGCGGCGGACGGGGCGGTGCGGTGGACGGCACGGCGGTGGAGGGTATCCACACGCTGGAGTACACGATCCCGAACATCTTTGTCGATTGGCGGAAAGCCGACCCGGGGATTCCGACGACGTTCTGGCGCGCGGTGGGTTATACGCAGAACACGTTCTTCGCAGAGTGCTTCCTGGATGAGCTTGCCTTCCTGGGTGGCAAGGACCCGTTGGAAGTCCGGCGGCGTTTACTGGGGAATTCGCCCCGTCTGCTGGCAGTGATGAACAAGGCCGCAGAGGGTGCAGGTTGGGGCAAGGCCCCGGCGGGACGCCACCAGGGTATTGCCGTAGTGAACAACATCGGCAGCTACACAGCTATTGTGGCGGAGCTGTCTGTAACCAAGGGCGCGATGAAGCTGCACCGGGTGGTTTGTGCCGTCGATTGTGGTCACGTTGTGAACCCGGCCATCATTCAGCAGCAGATAGAATCGGGCATTGTGTATGGTCTGTCAGCGGCGCTGAAAGGCGCGATCACCATTAAGAATGGTCGCGTGGAGCAGGGCAACTTTGACCGTTACGATGTCACTCGGATCAGTGAAATGCCGAAGATCGACGTGCACATCGTCGAGACCAACAACAACCCCGGCGGCATTGGGGAAGCGTCTGGTCCTGCTATTGCGCCAGCGATAGCGAATGCGATTTTTGCGGCGACGGGCAAGAGGCTTCGCAAGATGCCGATGAAGCCTGAAGATATTGCCTAAGAGGAGAACTTCCATGCTGAAGAGAGTTTTGTTTGTGACCGCGAGTGTTGCTTTGGCGGCATTAGCACAAGTGCCTGCCCCTGCCCCCGGGGCAGCGCCGGGAGCAGGCCGTGGGCCACAGGGTCCGGTGGTCGTGTCACCGGAGGTCCTGCCGGACCATCGGGTGACCTTCCGCCTTCTGGCGCCGCAGGCCACGACGGTCGGCCTGCGCGGGGGCAACATTCCACAGTTTGCCGGCGGCGGGAGAGGTACGCCACCACCGCCCCCTCTGGAGTTTAAGAAAGGCGAGAACGGGGTTTGGGAAGGTACGACGAAGCCCATCGACCCCGGCACGTATCGCTATACGCTGACAGTGAATGGGGTGGCGGTGATTGATCCCCGGAACCCGGACAGCAGCGAATCGAACACCAATGTCTGGAGCGTATTCACGGTGCCTGGCTCGGACTTCATGGACGCGAAGAAAGATACCCCGCATGGTGGGGTGGCGGCGATCAATTACTATTCAAAGTCGCTCAACCGGTTCCGCCGGATGCATGTCTACACGCCTCCGGGGTATGAGATGGGCGGCAACCCGAAGTATCCGGTGTTCTATCTGCTCCACGGTGCCAGCGACAGCGACGACTCCTGGGTCTCGGTTGGCCGTGCCAACTACATCTTCGATAACCTGATCGCGGCGAAGAAAATGAAGCCGATGATTGTAGTGATGCCGGCCGGCCATACCAGCAAACTGCAGGGCGGCGGTCGTGGCGTGGCAGGGCAGCCGGACGAGTTCACGCAGGACTTCGTTGGTGACATCATGCCCTACGTGGAGACGCACTACCGGACAGCCAATGACCGCGCACACCGCGCCATCGCCGGCCTTTCGATGGGTGGCAGCCAAACGCTGAACATCGCGGTCCCGCACCTCGACAAATTCGCGCATGTCGGCGTGTTCAGTTCGGGCATCCTGGGCGGCGGCGGGGCAGACACGTGGGAGAAGGCCAATCTGGCCCACCTTGACAATGCGGCAATGAAGAAGGGCCTGAAGACATTCTGGTTCGCAACCGGCGTGAATGACGGCCTGATCACCAACAGCAAATCGACAGTTGAGCTTCTGAAGAAGCATAGCTTTGCGGCAACTTTCAAAGAAACCCCGGGCGCTCATACCTGGATCAACTGGCGCGAGTACCTGAACGAATTTACCCCATTTCTATTCCAATAGGACAAAACGAAACATGAAACGATACGCACTCCTGACGCTCGCCCTGACGGGCCTGATGAACGCACAGATCCCGGCTTCACACTCGGGCGAAATCAAAGCCACCTGGGGCCAGGTGAAGGGCAACCTGCAGCGCATGGTGGACTCCATGCCGGAAGAGCATTACGGCTTCAAGCCGGTGCCTGAGATTCGCAGCTTTGGCGAACTGGTGGCCCATGTGGCCGACGCACAGAACCTGTTCTGCACCATGGTCCTGGGGAAGCCTCGCCCCGAATCCAACGCGAAGAAGACCTCGAAGGCCGACCTGGCCGCTGCCATGAAGGAATCCATCGCCACCTGCGACGCCGCCTGGGAATCGCTGACAGAAGCCAACATGGGTGAAAAGGTCGGCACTGGCGGTATGGCTCGGTCTCGTCTGGCGACGGTCGAATATAACACCATCCACTCCAGCGAAGAATACGGCTACATGGCCGTCTACATGCGCCTGAAGGGGATTGTACCGCCGTCGTCCGCTGGTCGTGGCCCCGGTCGTTAATGCCGATCTCCCGTCGCACGGCGCTACTCGGCGGCCTGGCCCCACTGGTCCGGTTATCAGCGCAATCGAATACCAACACAGCCCCCATTGAAAAATGGGGGCTGTTTGCTGTTGCCTTCCAAAGCAGCGCAGCGGGCAATCCGTTCCTGGATGTCAGTTTCACTGTGGAGTATCGTCACCGAAACCGCACGGTGGAAGCCGATGGTTTCTATGACGGCGCAGGCACCTGGCGTGCGCGTTTCTCGCCGGATTCGGAAGGCGAATGGACCTGGACCACCCATAGCAATCGGGCGGACCTGAATGGCAAGACAGGACGCTTCCAATGCGTCGGCCCCTCAGCCCGCAACCATGGCCCGGTTGGGGTGCGTAATACCTGGCATTTCGGCTATGCCGATGGCACTCCCTACTACCCTTTCGGCACCACCTGCTACTCGTGGAATCACCAATCGGAAGCCCTGGAAGAACAGACTCTTGCTACCCTCCGCACCGCCGGCTTCAACAAGATGCGTATGTGCGTCTTCCCCAAGTGGTACGCGTGGACGCAGGTGGAACCCCGGTTCCACGTCTTCGAAAAGCAACACACCCACTTCAACCCGGCCTTCTTTCAGCATCTCGAAAAACGGGTGCAGGACCTGCTCGACCTCGGCATTGAAGCCGACCTGATCCTCTTCCATCCTTACGACCACTGGGGTTACGCCAACCTCCCGCCTGAGGTAGACGACCGTTACCTGCGCTATCTCATCGCCCGCCTCGGAGCGTACCGGAATGTCTGGTGGTCCATCGCCAATGAGTGGGATCTGGTGAAGACTAAAACCCTCGCACACTTTGACCGCTACTTCCGGGTGGTGCGCGAAAGTGATCCTTACCAGCGGCTCCGCTCGATTCACCACAGCAAGGTGATGTATGACCACTCAAAACCCTGGGTGACCCACGTCAGTCTGCAGGACGACGACTTCAACAAGACGCAGGGCTATCTGGATACGTTCCTGAAGCCGGTAATTTACGACGAAATGAAGTACGAGGGAGACATCCCCAGGCGTTGGGGCAACATTTCCGCCCAGGAGATGGTCCGGCGCTTCTGGCTGGCGACCACAGCCGGTGCCTACGGTGGCCACGGAGAAACGTATCTGAACAAAGAGGAAGTCCTGTGGTGGTCAAAGGGAGGCACGCTGCATGGCGAGAGTGCGCCGCGTATCGCCTTCCTGCGGCACCTGGTGGAGGAGGGACCCGCTGGCGGCCTGAACGCCATGCCGAACCCCTATTACCCCGTTGCCTCCCGGCCTGGCGAAGTCTACCTCTGGTACCTCGACACGCACCAGCCCGTTGAGTACGAATTCCCCCTGCCCGAGAATGTAAAGTTCCAGGCCGAGATCATTGATCCCTGGAACATGACGCGCACCCTTCTCGCTGGTACGTTTTCGGGCAAGGCGAAACTCGGCTTGCCGGGGAAACCGAATCTGGCCGTACGCTTCCGACGCAGCTAAGGCATAAAACAACAAAGATGCTCCCTCTACAATTTCGGTCTTCCGCCCTGCTTCTCTGCTGCATTCCGCTACTGGGGCAAGACCCATCATGGAGCGAAAAGACTCCCAATTTCTGGACTCTGGAACAACGTGACGCCGGGTTCCTCCGGATGGACAGCGTTTACCAGACGCATGAGGTCGCGCCAGGGAAAGTGATCCACCGCTTTGGCCGTGGAAAACCGCTACAAGCCGGTGACGCCCAAAGCTTTATGGAGGCGCAGAGAGCTTCCGGGCTCATCATCATCCAGGGCAACCGGATTCGCCTGGAGAAGTACAGGATGGGGCACAGCAGTTCCGGGCGCTGGGAGAGCTTTTCGGTTGCCAAGTCGATCACTTCCACGCTGCTCGGCTCGGCTGTTCAGGATGGCCTGATCCGGGACCTGAACGACACGGTCGCCAGCTACGTCCCCGGCCTGAAGGGCTCCGCATATGAAAACGTGTCGATTCGTCAGTTGCTCACCATGACGTCCGGAGTGAAGTGGAATGAGAACTACACAGACCCCAACTCCGACGCAGTACGCCTGCGACTTCACCGGCCTGCTGCCGGGGTGGACGCGACGATATCCTACATGCGCCAGTTGCCCCGGGAACTTCCCGCCGGGGCAAAGTGGGTCTACAAGACAGGGGAAACAAATCTGGTGGGCGCGCTGGTCAGGCAGGTGACTGGCAAATCGCTCAGCGCCTACCTTGCAGAAAAGATCTGGAAACCCTACGGGATGGAGCGTGCCGCCGCCTGGGAACTGGATGAGTCAGGTGCCGAGATGGGCGGATGTTGTCTGTCGGCGGGCCTTCGGGACTACGCACGCTTCGGGCAGTTCGTGCTGGATGGCGGCAGGATTGGGGGGAAATCTATCCTGCCCTTGAACTGGCTTAGCCAGGCTACGTCCCGGCAGGTAGATAACGGAAGTCCTGATCGGGGCTACGGCTACCAGTGGTGGACCAACAGTGACGGAACTTTTCAGGCGAGCGGGATCTTCGGCCAGTGCATCTTCATTGATCCAAAGCGACATCTGGTGATCGCCATCAATGCCAGTTGGCCGACCGCCACAAACGCAGCTCTGGCCCGGGCCCGAGCTGCATTCTTCAAGACGGTACAAACGGCCGTTGACGCCGAAAAGTGATCAGAAAATCAGCTTCAGGCCCAGCTGGATCTGGCGAGACTGCGTCACCGTGGACGTAATCAGGCCAGCCGACGCACTATACGCGGTCCCGGTGAACACGACCGAATTCGGCGAGGCGAAGTTCGTGTGGTTCAGCGCATTGAAGACTTCAGCGCGGAACTGAGCATTCACTCTCTCGGTAACGGCCACGCTCTTGAACAGCGACAGATCCAGGGAGTTCAGCTTCGGCCCCACATAGGCCCCGCGGGCCAGATTGCCCCACGTTCCCGGCGTCGGCAGAACAAACGCGTTGGGATCGTACCACTGAGTCTGGGTGCCTTTGATGACCCGCCCGGTAAATGCGGGATTCAGAGAAGGGCGGTCCGGATTCCGGGTGTCCCCGTTACCCGAACGGTTGGCACCAGCCTGGGGGGTAAAGGGAAACCCCGTCAGCATGGTGAGAATGCCGTTGAGTTGCCAGCCGCCGAAGACCTTGTCCTGCATCGGCGTCAGACCGCTGAGAAAGCGCTGGCCGCGACCCACCGGAATTTCCCAACGCCCGGAGACACTGGTCTGGAACTTTGGATTCAGCGCAGAATTACCCCAGTCACGCTTCAGATCATGGCGGTTCATCACCATCTGCGGCTGATTGTTGGCCTGGGCGCCAGTGAGAGAGGAGTTTACGTCCAGGTTCTTCGCCCAGGTAAAGTTACCACGCATCTGCAGACCCTTCGTCAAACGACGCACCAGTTCGGTTTGCAGCGCGTTGTAGCTGCTGTTGCCCTGCGAATGCCACATGAACGCCCCGGAGAGAAATGGATTCGGTCGCGAACCAACCGGGACGTACTGCGCCCCCAGCGGCACGTTTCCCCGATTGGCAGACGTACCGCCGGACGTACACCCGGCCGCGACATTGCAGATCTGGGCAGGAATGGTGTTCGTATCCACGCTGACAAATCCGTGATAACCAAATGACCCGACATAGGAGACACGCAGCGCCAGATTCGACGTAATCTGCTGTTCGAGCCGGAGGTTCCATTCGTTCACAGCGGGAGTCTGGAGATCGGACTGGACGCCCTGCGGCGCATAGGTGGTGCACGGTGCCGGAATGCCGGGGCCACACGCCTGCGGCGGGTTCACACCGGGCGTGATCGGCACAAGAGATGGCAGAGAGCCTGTAAAGGATGCGGCACCATTGTAGGGCGGCACAGAGTTGATCAGGAAGGCGAGGTTATCAATCAGGGAATAATAGACCCCGAAACCAGCCCGAATAGAGGTCTTGCCATCACCACGGACATCCCAGGCGATCCCGGTACGGGGGCCAAACAGTTTCCGGGCGTTGTTCTTCGTAAACAGATTTGGCCCAACCCGGGTTGCAGTTTGCAGCACACCATTGGCGTCAGGAATGAAGTTGGCGGCACGGCCGGTGACTTCGCTCCAGCCGTTGGTGAATTCATGGCGCAGCCCCAGTTCCAGCGTCAGATTGGGAAGCAAACGAATGGAATCCATGGCGTACCAGGCCCCGAACACGCTGCGCCAGCCAAGGGCATTCGGATTCGGAATTAACTGAAAAGTGGTCACATTGCCCTGCAGGAACGTGGTCAGGCTGGCGAAACTGGCCTGACCCTGGCGACGGGATGCCGTGTTCTCGTTGTCCTGCATCCGCTGAAACCAGCCACCTACACTGATCTGGTGCCGACCCCGAGTCCAGTGAAGGCTGTCAGAAAGTGTATAGAGGTTGCGGCGATTCCAAACGTTTGCGGCATTGTTCGGCCCGGCCGCCGTGATAGCCGCCACTCCGGTGGTAGTGGTACCTCCGCCAACAACAATCCCGCCGGGGTGGCTTCCGGTAACGAAGGCCAGCTCCGGCCCGAACTCCTTAAACGTGACCGAATCGTAGTTGAAGGCCGCTCGCGAGAAACCCGCGCGGA
This sequence comes from Terriglobia bacterium, assembly GCA_010084195.1. Classification (GTDB taxonomy): domain Bacteria; phylum Acidobacteriota; class Terriglobia; order Bryobacterales; family Bryobacteraceae; genus BOG-234. The sequence goes on along the minus strand of RGPS01000068.1, from coordinate 13,287 downwards.
AAGTGTTGATCATGTTTGGCGAGAAAACGTGGATCGATTCCACACTCGCCACCTGATTGCGCAGGCCGAGACCAGAGCCAAAAAGAGGGTCGGCCTGCGGGATAATCGCGTTGCCGTCATCCACCGTCCATGCCACCGAGATCGAATCCTTCTCCCGAGGGTGATAATCCAGCCGAATCGTCCCGAAGTCTTCCTGGATACGCTGCCGCGGATTGTTGTAGGAAAGCGCGGTACCTGTCGGCTGCCCGGCCGACAAGAGTTCCGGACCATTTGCTTCCGGCCACATCGTCATGTACTTCAACATGTTGGTATTCAGATTCGCGACCCGTGTATACACGCCGTTCACCGGCAGCAGCCCCTGGCGGGCCTGCGCGTTCGGAACTACAGAGACATTGCTGATCGCCAGAGCCTGGCGGAAGCCTTCGTAGTTGCCGAACAGGAAGAGCTTATCTTTCATGACGGGCCCACCCAGTGAGCCCCCAAACTGATTGCGGCGGAACGGCGGGACCTTCCCCTGGTCGAAGAAGTTCCGGGCGTCAAAAGCGCTGTTACGCACAAATTCAAACAGCGACCCGTGCACGCTGTTCGTGCCCGACTGCGTCACCACAGACACCTGCGCGCCTGCCCGCTTGCCGTACTCAGCCGAGTAGGCGTCGGTCAGCACGTTGAACTCACGCACCGCGTCAATGCCCAGCAATTCCCCGCTCACCCCGCCAGGCGTAATCGCGAGCTGGCTGGAGCCTGTGTATTCAATGCCGTTGAGCATCACGATGTTGTCAGCGGGCCGACGCCCTGCTACCGAGAACGTGCTCCCGTTGCTGGTGCTGGTACCCGCACTCTTCAGGCCGTAGTTGATGGTCCCCGGGTTCAGCGTGATGAGTTTGTCAAAACTCCGCCCGTTGAGCGGCAGGTCTTTGATTTCACGAGCCCCTACGACACCGGAAACGGACGCGGTGGACGTGTTGATCATCGGAATCTCTTCGGTCACCGTAACCTGCTGGGCCAGATCGCCAACTTCCAGAGTGAAATTCAGCACCGCTTCCTGCGCCACTGTCAGGCTTAGCCCGCCGCGCACGGCAGCCTTGAACCCTGTCTTCTCCACCTTGACTTCCTGAGCGCCCAGCGGGAGGGAAACTGCATGGTAGCCGCCCTGTTCGTCGGACCGGACTACGCGAACCGCACCGGTCTCCAGACTTCGAACCGTGATAGTTGCGGCGCCCACCGGGCTCCCGGTGGCATCGTGGATCCGACCGGAAAGCGAGGCAGTCACCTGGGCAAAACTTGCCGCACAAAAGAGCAGTGCGAGCGGAGCGAGGCGGAACGATTGCATGATCTGAATTTTATCCCTTAATAAGGTTTGGCGCGGATGGAGCGGCACGGGTTACGCCTCATCTCACAACTCGTCCTTCGGAAACCACCGAATTTTTAGAAGACTTATGGCAGCTTCCGCGCTAAACTAGCGGATTGGAGCGTTCCTGCGAAGCAGGTTGAAGCCTTTCATTTTTGATCCAATGCTCAAGAATGAGGGAGTCGTCCAAGGATGCCTGTGCGCTGGTCCCTGTCGCAAGATGGATGACCCCTAAAGGCATCCGGTTGATTCCCACCCTTTACAAAAGGGGGTCAAAAGCCGGGCAGATACGGCCGAGTGGTGCGCTCCAAACCTTCGACTCAGCAAAAAGGACCTCTCGTGAGAGAGGTCCTTTTTGCGTTACCAAATTCCTGCCAACGGCTGTACAGCGAGGCTACGCTGCCGGGGTTTCTTCCGGTGGGGCGAGCCACATCGCACTGGCTGCAATCTTGCCGTTGCGATCCATCCCGAGCTCGTAGAGGACTTTCGTACCTGGAACGAGATCAGTAGGCTGCGCCTGTTGCAGACGGGAAACGTGGAAGAAGATATCCTTACCACCATTTTCCGGCCGCAGGAAGCCGAAGCCCTTCTCTTCAAAATAAGTCATGATGGCACCGCGGTGTGGCTGCGGAGCGGCACCCTCTTCGCCACCTTCGCCGGCTCCTTCGCGCGCACCCTGCGGGCGTCCGGACTTGTCCCCAACCCCCTGCTTTAGAAAAGCAAGATCGTCCTCCGTTAGTTCCGGGGGAGGTGCCTCTACAGGCATCTTGAGGTTGGGATTCTTTTTCAGCGCATCTTCAAAGAGGCGCTTCTGTCTGGCGTTCAAGCGGTGGGATCCTTAATTTCTACAGCTCAGCGTCTGCGTCGGCAGCGTCTGGCTCGGCAGCATCAGTTTCCAAAGCGTCGGCTTCCAAAGCGTCTGGCTCGAAAGCGTCCGGCTCGACAACTGCTGCGACGGGGGCTACAACTTTGGCTTTCCGCTTCCCGCCACGCTTTTCAGCCGGCGGTTGACGATCACTTTTTTTCAGTGACTGCGCGACCATTGTCGTTACAAACTTCTTCTCACCGTGGTCGTCAAAGCGAATCACAATTCGTTCGTCGGTGGCTGACATAACGGTGCCAAGCCCGAATTTATTGTGTTCCACCTGAGCGCCCTGACTATAATTGGCCATGTTTCTGTGGGATCACTCCTGTTGTTAGCGAGGACGCATACCTTTGAGGAGGGGATAGACGCACGCTACCCTGTTATAGTACCATATCTGAATTTCGGCAATATATTCATCTCCGCTTATGGCGCTTATGGTCCTTGACAACATTCGAACGTGGCTGACATCGTCCGGCGTGGCTTTCCGCGAGGCGCATCATGAACCGACCCGAACTTCCGAGGAATCGGCCCGGGCTCGGGGTGAGGAATTGCGAATCGGGGGCAAAGCCCTGGTCATCAAGGTGGATTCCACTTTCCGCCTTTTCGTCCTGAGCGCGGACCGCAAGCTCAATTCAGCCGCGATCAAGCAGCACTTTTCGGCTAAAAAGACACGTTTCGCCACTCCGGAGGAACTGCTGGAGATGACGGGCCTGGTGCCGGGCTGTGTCCCCCCGTTTGGAGCACCTGTCCTGCCCTTCCCGCTATACGTGGACCCCTCCGTACTCGAAAACCCGAGAGTAGCCTTTAACGCCGGATCGCTCACGGACTCCATGATCATGGCCATCGACGATTACCGGCGGCTGGCCCAACCCGAGGTCTTCTGTTTCGCCGTACCCGCCGAGACTGCGTAGCCGACTAAGCGTCGCGCCCCAGGACCAGCATTTTCAGCGCAGCCCCCACCATCGCCGCCATAGGCCCACAACCGCCCAGCACCACTTCATACCAGCCCGGACGCTCCAGCGCCTGTTGCCGCATGGAATAGTAACTGATTGCGATCATCAATAACCCCAGTACCGCGACATGCCGCAACTCACGCCGTCCGGCAATCCATGAAGCAACGAACCCCGCCAGAACCGCTGCTGTCACCGTGTACGTCAGGTTTGCCAGCATGAACGCCTGATTCATGACGCGGAAATCCTCAGCGCGGAAGTACCTGGCAACCACCGGGGTCAGGGTGGTAACAATTCCCACCATCACCGCCAGGCCAGCCAGCACGCCGAGGATGCTGCGCACAATCTTCATTTGTTGATCTCGGCCTGAATCGCGTCCAGTTCCCTGCCCGCATCCGCCCATTTCCCCTGGGCAGCGAACTCGCGATACTTCTGGAAATGCTTGCGAGCCGCCTCTACCCGTGGATCAGTGGGGGCTGTCACTGCCGCATTCATCACCGGCGGTGCCCCAGGTTCTGGTTTCGCGCCAGGCTTGGTACTCCCCCCCAGAATTGCCAGAGCTTCCTCGTAGGAATCGGTGTAGATCAAACGGTTCCCCACCGCCAGCACCACCTTCTTCAACTGCGGCATCCTCGCCTGCGTCGCCTGCAGGTACAACGGCGAGATGTACACAAAGTTGTCATCCACGGGCAGCACCAGCGTCTGGCCCTGCAGAACCTGCGAACCCTGCTGATTCCACAGAGTCAGATCCTTCGAGATGCTCTGATCCTGATTGATGCGGGCATTAATCTGCATCGGCCCCAGAATCAGCTCCTGCTTCGACATTTCCAGCACCACAATTTGCCCCAAATGCGGACCATCACAGCGCGCCAGCATCACGCCAATCATGTTCTCTTTCGAGAGGGGTGTAAAGGTCGTCATCAGCAGGAATTCAGGTTTGGTCTCGCCGGGCAGAGTCGCGAACACGTAGGTCGGACTCACCGGACGAGGCTCCCCATTGCCGGACGAATACCGTGAAAGTTCCCAGATATCTTCGTTGTTGTAGAAGGCCTGCGGGTTCTTCATATGGTAGACACGATAGATTTCCGACTGCGCCCGGAACAGGTCTTCCGGGTAACGCGCATGGGTCCGCAGCGCTTCAGGCATCTTCGCGGCATCCTCATACAGCTCGGGAAACAGTGCGCGATAGGCCCCCAGAATGGGATCCTTTGCGTCGAAGACATACAGGTGCGTGGTCCCGTCGTAAGCGTCGATGGTTGCCTTCACGGAATTGCGAATATAGTTGATCCCGCCAAAGGCGTTGGACATACGGGAGAACGGATGCGACTCCGAGGTGGTATAGCCATCCACGAACCAAACCATCCGGCCTTCCGGAGAAAGCACCAGATACGGATCGTTGTCCCACGTCAGGTAGGGGGCCATGGTTTGCAGGCGCTCCCGAACGCGACGGTGAATCATCATGCGGCTCTTGTCAGTCAGGTAACCAGTCAGCAGAATATTCCAGTCGCCAAAGTGCAGGGAAGCTGCCAGCCGTGTCACGAGGGAAGACGCGGGAAATCCACCTTTGCCCGAATACCGGCTCAGGGCATTTTCCGAACCCTGGGGATAGTTGAATTCCTGCTGCGCCGTCTCCACAAATACCGGCTCCTGCTGTAGTTCGCCATAGTAAAGCTCCGGGCGCTCTACCTTCAGCGACTTCGGCTTCACGGTTGGCGGCATATCCTGAATCAGGTAAACCGGTTGGCCTTCCGGCGTCAGCTTGCTGACTTCGGCGAACACCAGACCGTAGCCGTGCGTGTAGATGAAGTGGGGATTGATCCAGCTTGATTGTGTCCCGGGCAACTGGGTAATATCCAGTTCACGCGGTGAAAGCATCACCTGGCGATATTGCCCGTCAATCGTGTAGCGATCCACGTCGGTATCGTGGAATGCGTAATAGGGACGCAAAGCCTGCATCTGCGTCACGGTATCGTGGAACGGACGCCAGTCCCAAAGCCGGACATTGTCCAGCAACGTGGCATTCTTCACTACATCAATCGAAGCATTGGGGTTCGTTTGAACCTGTATTTCCTTTACCGGGTCAGCCAGGCCCCACGCCGCGCGTGTAGCCGCAATGTGATTGGTGATGTAAGGCCGTTCCAGCGAGATTTCATTGGGCTTCACCAGCAGCGAACCCGCGATGGGCGGAACGATCGCGACCAGGAGCAGACTGGCCCCGGCCAACGCCCCGGCCACCATCCAGCGCTTCGCCAGCACCAGCACAGAGCCCAGCAGCATCGCACCAATTACCACCCAGTAGAGCGGCAGCCGGAAATGATCATCGGTATAGTCAATCCCCGTCATGAACCGATGTTGGTTCCAAACCATCTTGAAGCGTCCGAGGTAGTAACCGGAGGCCACGGCGATGAGCAGAAATGCACCGGCAAAACGCAGAAACGCCGATTCCAGACCGCCCGGCAGGTGGAGAATCGACAGATCAAAACCTTCCTTCGGAATCTCCGGCAACACGAAACGCAACTGCCACCCGCGCGCGGTCACCCAGTAAACCAAAATGGTCACCAGGACCAGCACAAAGAGATAGCCCCGAAGATCGGAGTAAAACGGCAGGTCGAACAGGTAGAACGACGCCGGTTGTCCAAAGATTGGATCCTGATAGGTGGCGGGAGTGCTGAGGGTCCGGCTGCCTGCAAACCGCAGCAGATTCCAGCCATCAATATTGGCGTCGGAAACCACAAACGCCACGCCCAGCAAAACCAGCGACGAGAGCCGTGAATAGATCGGATAATCCCCCACTCGCCCGCCCGCGAAGTGCAGCCCGCGGGAGTGGGCCACCAGCAGGGCAACCCAGGCCACAATAGCCGCGGCGGCTACCGGCAGCGTGGAGTACGCATAAAGGTCGAGCCAGGTTTTCACCTGGCCCACTTCCTGCCACCACGAATATTGGATCAGCAGGGAAGCCGCCCAGTTGGCCCCCACAAACACCAGGAACACGAGGAACGCGATCCCCGCCAGGCCAAACCGCTTTGCCCGGCTAACCGGAGACTGCATTCGGAATATTCGCCCGCCCTGAGGGAACTCTGCGCCTAATTTCTCGTCCATTTGATACTGCCTCCTACCACGGTCGCCACGGGCCCGCCGCGAAAAACCCGTCCGTGGAACGGCGAGTTGCGGCTTTTAGAGAACGATTGCTGGACATCATATGTCCATTTCGTGTCGAGGTCGAAGACGGTTACATCACCTGGTGCGCCTGGCCGCAAGGTACCGCGGTCGAGTTTGAGAATCCCGGCCGGACCTGTCGTAAAGAGCGCGATCATTCGGTTGACAGAAATACGGCCTTTGTGGATGAGTTCCGCAAGCGAGAGCCCGATGGCCGTATCGAGACCAGTAATCCCAAACGGGCACCTCTCGAACTCCTGCATTTTTTCACTACCCGCGTGCGGCGCGTGGTCAGTTGCGATCGCGTCAATCACACCGCTCACCAGACCTTCAATCACGGCCTCCACGTCTTCATCGCGACGCAGCGGTGGCTTCATCCGGTAGTTGCTGTCGTAAGTACACAGCTCTTCGTCCGTAATCGCGAAGTGGTGCGGCGTCACTTCGCAGCTCACGTTTAAGCCCCGGCTCTTCGCAAACCCGACCATCGCCACTGAACGCTTCGTGGAAAGATGCGCTACGTGATACCGCGCCCCGGTCAGTTCCGACAAGAGCAGGTCGCGCGCCACCATCACGTCTTCTGACGCCGAAGGAATCCCCCGCAGACCCAGCTTCACCGACTGCGGGCCTTCGTGCATATCCCCGCCCGCAGAAAGATTCAGATCTTCGCAGTGGTCAATCACCGTAAGATCCAACGCCTTTGCCAGTTCCATCGCCCGCCGCATGATCCGGGCGTTCATCACCGGCCGCCCATCATCGGAAATCGCCACAATACCGGCGTCTTTCATGGACCCAATGGCCGCCAACTCTTCGCCCAGGCTGCCCTTCGTAATGGCCCCGATGGGATACACATTCACCGGAGATGTTTCCCTGGCACGCTGCAGGATGTAGCTGGTCACCATCGCGCTGTCGTTCACGGGAATGGTGTTTGGCATGCAGCAGATTGTCGTAAAGCCACCCGCAGCCGCCGATTTCCCGCCTGTTTCAATGGTTTCCGCATGTTCCAGACCAGGGTCCCGCAGGTGGACGTGCATGTCGATAAAGCCGGGCGCGACAATCGAACCCTGGGCATTCAGCACCGGGCAACCATCACCTCTCAGGTTTGCCCCGACGGCTTCAATCACACCATTGCGGATCAGCACATCAGCAGGGGCATCAAAGCCCGAAGCGGGGTCAATCACCCGACCGCCGGTAATCAGAAGGGAGTTCATCAGCCTAATATCCGTTCCAGAACTGCCATGCGCACCGCAACTCCGTTTTCTACCTGATTGAGGATCACCGAGCGCTGGCTGTCTGCCACCTCGGAACTCAGTTCGCGCCCGCGATTGATGGGGCCAGGGTGCATCACGATCACATGCGGACTCGCCAGTTCCACATGCTCCGGCCGTAAGCCATAAAAGCGAAAGTACTCGCTGGCCAACATGGGACTCTCATACTGCCGTTCCAGTTGAACCCGCAGCATCATAATCACATCCGCGCCCGCGAGAGCGTCCTGCATATTCCACGAGAGCCGCACGCCTGGGGCCATTTGCGCCAGTTCCTGCGGCAACAGCGACGGTGGCCCGCACAGCACAATATCGGCGCCAAACTTCGACAACAGATGGATGTTCGACCGCGCCACGCGACTGTGTGCAATGTCACCGATAATCGCCACCCGCAGCCCGGTCAGGGTCGGGCGATGGTCCAGAATCGTTCGAGCGTCCAGCAGTGCCTGGGTCGGATGTTCATGCGTTCCATCCCCGGCATTCACAATCGGCAGCTTGAGGTGGCGGGAGACGAACTGGGGTGCCCCGGACGCCGCATGGCGCATCACCACGGCATGGGGCCGCATGGCTGCCAGCGTGTTCAGGGTATCCACCAGCGATTCGCCCTTCGATGTGCTGGAGCCCTGTGCGGCAATCGAAATGGAGTCGCCGCCCAGGCGACGTTCCGCAATTTCAAAGCTGACACGGGTTCGGGTGGAGGCTTCAAAGAAAAGGTTGACGGTGGTCTTGCCTTTCAGCGATTCCAGCCGTTTGTATGTTTCGCCCGGGCCCGGCTGGAAGAACTTCGCGCGATCCAGCAACTCCTGAATGGTGCCGCGATCCAGGCTCTCGATGTCAAGAAGCCCCCTCGTTTTGAGCAAGTCCGCCATAAATTAAACAGGATCCGCAGTGCGTTCGCACAGGAGGACTTTTTCCGTGTCGTCAATCTCCTGGAACTTCACTTCAATGATCTCGTTGTCGGAAGTCTGCACTGTCCTCCCCACATACCGGGCCTCTATCGGCAGTTCGCGATGGCCCCTGTCGATCAGCACCAGCAATTGCACTCGGGCCGGGCGACCTTTTTCGAACAGAGCATCCAGCGCCGCACGAATGGTCCGGCCCGTGTACAACACATCATCGATCAGGATGATCTCTTTCCCGCCTACGTTGAAATCAATCTGGGTCCCGTTGTGCTGCGGCTTCGGGCCGACCGTCGAGAGGTCATCGCGATAGAGATTGATGTCGAGAACGCCGGTCGGAATCTGGCGATTCTCCAGGGCAGCGATCTTCGCCGCCAGCCGCTGTGCCAGCGGGACGCCGCGACGGCGAATCCCGATAAACGCCAACTGCTCCAGATCTTTTGTTTTTTCAAGGACTTCGTGAGCGAGTCGAACCAGGGTCCGATCAATCTCCGAGGCGCTCATTAGCTGGGATTTGACTGTTGTCAGGGCCATCGCTTGCGATTTTAGCGCATGCGGCAAAGCGAGGCGGGCAAAAAAATGCGGATCGCTTCACTGAGGGTGTGAGGGGACTCAGTTTGTGTTAGCGACCCGCGGACTGCTATGCCTCGTTTTGCCGCACGCCAAAGAATAGTTCCCAAAATCAGCGTAAAATTTCGACGATCTCGCTGAACCCGCTGGATGCCGCCGCTTCACGGGGTGTCCGCCCGGAATTCGACCGCCGCGTACGATCCGCCCCCAGGTCCAGCAGCACCCGGACCGCTTCCAGCCGCCCCATCGACGCAGCCCCATAAAGAGGCGTGCTCCCGGTCTCCGGCTCGGTCTGGTCCAGCTTCGCCCCATGTGCCACCAGGACCCGAATGACGTCCGCGTGGCCCTGCAGCGCCGCCTCGTGCAGTGGCGGGACACCGGCGGGATCGGGCTGGTTCGCATCTGCCCCTGCGTCCAGTAGTGCCGCCACCACCCCGGCCAACCCGCGGGCGGCGGCAAATTGCACGCCCCCCGGAGTCCTGGCAGGGGCACCGCGCTGCAGCAACAGGCGTACGGCACCCACATGATTCTTCGAAACGGCCCGCAGCAGACGTTCCCCCAGCTTCTCGGGCGAATACCGGCCCTGCTCCAGCAGCAGGCTCAACATCGAGAGGCTGTCGGCGGCCATCAGGGCGCTCCCGGTATCCCGATCATGCTCCAGCAGAACCCCTGCGAGCTCCGCATTGCCCTGCCTTGCGGCCTCATCGAGCGGGCTTACGCCCTCACGGTCCCGTCGCCCGGCGTCCGCACCGTGTTCCAGCAGAATCCGGGCAATGGCCACATCGCCGCGTCTGGCTGCAAAATGCAGGCTGGTGCCGCCAGCACTATTCGCCGCATTCACCCCGGCCCCATGCTCCACCAGAAACTCCAGAATGGCCGTATGGCCCCGCAAGGCGGCAAACAGCAAGGGAGTGGAACCGGCTTCAGTGTGCTCACTGTCCACCCTGGCTCCGCGGTCCACCAGGAGCCGAACTATGGCCTCTTCTCCCAGCCAGACAGCGTCGTGGAGGGGTGTCGCCCCCAGATCATCTGTTTCGTTCGCTGAAGCACCGGCATCCAGAGACGCCCGGACCTGCTCCAGCTCCCCGGCGCGGATCGCTTCACGGAGTGTGGCGGCAAACGCGGAATGAGCTACCAAAAACAATCCCGCAAGCAAGCCGCAGAGCTTCATTCAAATCCAATGTACTGGACTTCTTCTTCCAGCGGAATCCCAAACCTCTGCCGGATTCGCTCCTGCAGGTCTGCAATCACAATCCGCAAATCCCGCGCCGTGCCCGCCCCATCGTTGTAGATCAGGTTTGCATGATAGTCCGCCACCTGAATATCGCCTACCCGCAAACCCTTGGCCCCCACCTGCTCCAGAAACCATGCCGACGGGATCTTGCCCTCAATCACCACTTTGCCGGGCACCTGCGCAGCGACCTCCGCAGGCAGTTTCGCCAGCAGGAAGTTCTTGAAAATGCTGCCCGCACACTTCATCGTTGGCGGATACTTCCGGTTTCGAACATCCAGAATCCCGGTCGCCTTCTCCAGCAGGGAAGCTGCCTCGCCCGCTTCCATCGCCAGTTCGGATGAAATGATGATCCACTGCTTACGCCGCTTAAAGATGCTCTCCCGATACTGAAACTCGCACCCGGCGTTATCCAGTTCCCGGAGCCCCTCGCCATCATGAAACAGGACCTTCACCACTCTTTCCTGAATCGAATGGCCATAAGCCCCGGCATTCCCGTAAACCGCCGCCCCCACTGAACCCGGAATCCCGGTCATCGTCTCCAGACCTTTCAGGCCCTGCGCGACCGTGAAATCCACCAGCGTCTGCAACGTGACACCGCCATCAACATGTACGGTGGTGCCTTCTCTCCGAATCTCCCGATTCACCAGCCGGAGCACCGCACCGCCGAAACCGGCATCCGCCACAATCAGATTGCTGCCCTCGCCGATCACCGTAAACGCAACGCCTTCGCGCTGCAGCACACTTCTGGCCCGAAGAAAGGCGTCCGGAGTGGCCGCTTCCAGGTACAGGCGCGCCGGGCCGCCAAGCCCAAAGCGGGTATGGAACGCCAGAGGCTCATCGTGCAGGACGTGGAGGCCAGGAATTGCGGTCAGGTGGTTGGAAACGTTGTCAGCGATGTCTAATTATAGGAACACCTCTCTATGGCTTCAAAAATTGCATTTCCCGGGTTTCCCTCCGCCGGAATCGAGTTCCTGCAGGATCTGAAAGAGAATAACGACCGTGAGTGGTTCGCCCCCCGCAAGCCAAGCTTCGACGCCCAGGTGAAAGCGCCCATGCTCGACCTGGTCCGCGCCGTCCATACGGCCATGATGGATTTCGCCCCGGCTTACGTCGGCGACCCGGCCAAATGCATCTTCCGCATCTACCGCGACACGCGCTTTTCGAACGACAAGACGCCGTACAAGACCCACATCGCAGCCTGGATGAAGCCCGGTGCGGCCGAGAAGGGCAACAGTTCCGCCGGCTTCTATTTTTCCGTCTCCCCGAAGGTCGTCGAAATCGCCGCCGGAATATACGCCCCCGACGCGCCCACGCTTCTGAAACTCCGCCAGCGTATCGCCGAGGACCACGAAGCCTTCCGCAAGACCTTCGATTTTCCGAAGTTTCAGAAGACCGCCGGGGGCCTGATGCCAGAACGCCTCACGCGGGCGCCAAAGGGTTTCGACCCGGCGCATCCCGCGCTCGACCTGCTGCGCCTGAAGCACTTCGTGGTCTTCGAAGAACTCGACGCCGCCATTGCGACCACCCCGAAACTACTCCCTGAAATCGTGAAGCGCTTCGAGGTTATGGTGCCGTTTGTGGAGTATTTGAATACCGTGTTACTGCCGCCCAAAACCGGCGCGCGTCGGCCCGTGCGCTAACCTGGTATTTTCAGCCCGACACACTGAACAGGTAAAACACTGCATTGGTAAAAAACTGGTACGGACGCCGCATGACGGCGTGGGAAAATAAGCTCGCCTTCAAGTCCACGGATCGCGTGGTGCGCCCCTTTGACTGGGGTATTGAATGGACCCGCGACTGGCCCATCTCGTCCTCCGCACAGGACCCGGAAGAAAAGCTCATTGAGCTGAACAAGCTGGCGATCGCCAACAGCCGCGAGTTCTTTGCCTATAAACGCCCCAACGACTTCAGGTTTGAGGACGGCGAAGTCATGTTCACCTCCCCGGTCAACACGCCTTACCCGGAAAACAACCTCGTCCGCGCCCGCTACTTCGAGGCCAAACCCCGCTTCAAACGGGGCAAGAAGGCCGTGGTGCTGCTGCCCCACTGGAACTCCCACTCGGCCCAGCATGTGGCCCTCTGCCAGGGCATCGCGGAACTGGGCATCACCTGCATCCGCCTGAGCCTGCCCTACCACGACAAGCGCATGCCGGCAGAACTGAACCGCGCCGATTACGCCGTCTCGTCGAACGTGGCCCGTACGATTCATGCGACACGACAAGCCGTGCTCGACATCCGATGTGCCGTCGACTGGCTGGAGCAGCAAGGCTACGAATCCATCGGGATCGTCGGCACCAGCTTAGGCTCCTGCTACGCGTTCCTGGCGAGCACGTATGACTCGCGCCTCAAGGTGAACGTATTCAATCACTGCTCAACGTACTTCGCCGACGTCGTGTGGGAAGGGCTCTCGACGCGGCACATCCGCGAAGGCTTCCTCAATCACATCACGCTGCATGAACTTCGCGACGTGTGGCGCGTGATCAGTCCGCCGTTCCACTTCGAGCGCTACGCGCAAGGCGGCAAGAAGCCGCTGTTCATGTACGCGCGTTACGACACCACGTTCCCTCTGCGCTTCTCCGAACAGGTGATCGCGGCGGCTAAGGAACACAAGATGTGGCACAAGGCCGTGGTGCTGCCGTGCGGGCACTACACGCTGGGCGAGACTCCGTTTAAGTTCATGGCCGGCTACAACATCATCAGCTTCCTGAAGCGGCACCTCTAAGGCCGCCCCCTAAGGAAACTCAGGCGTTCCGCCGATCTAGGGGCAGGTCCAGCTATGTCAAGAATGTTCACGCCCGAGCCGGAGCTGTCCGGCGCACCGAACGCAGAGATCCCGGAAGTGAAGTCACCTGAGGTGGCCGAGCCTGCCGAATACGAGTTCGTGCTGGGACGGCGGCAGATCGCCAGCATCAGCCTTGTCGTGCTCACGGCCATCGGCGCATGCACCACCACGGCGTACATCGCAGGCAAGTCTGTCGGTAGAGTGGTGACGGTGGAGGCCCC
>RGPS01000067.1 GCA_010084195.1 Terriglobia bacterium | reverse complement strand
TTTTCACGAATATCCAGTTGTTCCACTGACTACAGAATAACCAGAGCCCGGACCCCGCTCAATCCCACCGCAATGCCCCACACACCACTTTTGCCGCAGGCCCGGCATTCCATAGTTAATACTGAGCTATATGGTTCAGTATTACTCCGCCAACTTCGATGCCTCGTTCGGCGCGCTTTCCGACGCCACCAGACGCGGCGTTTTGGAGCAGCTCGGGCGTGCGGACGCCTCAATCACGGCCCTTGCCGAGAGGTTCAGCATGACCCTCACGGGCATGAAGAAACATGTGGGCGTCCTGGAGCAAGCGGGGCTCGTCACCACGGAGAAGGTCGGGCGCGTGCGGACCTGCAGGCTCGGCCAGCGCGGGTTGCAGGAAGAGGCGGCCTGGATCGAGAGCCACCGCCAGCTTTGGAGCGCACGCTTCGACGAGTTGGACCAGGTTGTCGAGGAATTGAAACTGAAGGAGAAAGTCGATGGACGAAAGCAGAGAAACTGAGGCCACTCCGGCGAAGAACGGCACGGAGGTGGAACGGAAGTCCGAGCGCGAACTCGTCGTCACACGAACCGTAAACGCTCCTGCGCGACTCGTGTTCGAGGCGTGGACCAGGGCAGAACTATTCAGGAGATGGTGGGTACCAAAGTCGTTTGGTCTGACCCTGCTGTCCTGCGAGATGGAGGTTCGTGTTGGAGGCATGTACCGTTTGGTTTTTAGCCACCAGGCCTCGACAATGGCGTTCTTCGGCACCTACCTCGAAGTGACCCCGAACTCGCGACTCGTCTGGACCAACGAGGAAGGTGACAGCGGCACGACCGTCACCACGGTGACCTTCCAGGAAAACGCCGGCAAGACCATGTTGGTCGTGCACGATCTCTATCCCTCGAAGGAAGCTCTTGACGCTGCGGTCGCCTCCGGGGCAACGGGCGGGATGCCTGACCAACTCGACCAACTCGACGAGCTTCTCGTCAGCCTGGGATAGGGCTCAGAGACAAAATGACGCAGCGTCAGATGCCAACCAGGATGCCATCCTGGCCCCACAGCCCGGACTACAGTAATTGTGAAAATGGCCTAAAGCTTGGTTACGATGAACGGCGTCGACGTCGGCTGCATGGAGCCGCCTGCCGGTTCTACGGTAACAGCAACCGCTGCCGCCCCTGTAACCGGACCAGGCCGCAAGTGAATCGCACTCGCATCCGCTGCACTCACAAACGTACCCGCCGATATCGGGTTACCCTTTGCCGGAATCACCCACATCTGGAATGTCTTGCCCGGGTCCAGCTTTGGCAGATGTGCCGCGATGAAGACGATACCTCGCGAGGGACTGACAAATACGCGGCCCCGTGCCGTCGGTTCGCCGAAGCTGACGTCCTGTGTCACCGGATCATTCAGGATGGAAAGCGCCTGCTCCAGCTTCGCGACATCCGGATTCACCGGTGCCACCGATGCCGGGCGGGTTACCACCACTGCCAGGGCCACCGCGAATGCCACTGAAGTCGCCCAGGGCAACCAGGCGGGCAGCGACCATTTCTGCTCCCTGGCCGGGGCGTCCTGCGCCACCATCGCCAGAACTCTGCGGCGCAGCCCGGAGGGCGGTGCTACCGACTCCACAATCCCCGATAATGCCGCTACTGTCGACCGCGCTTGTGCTATGCCGCGGCTGCAGGCATCACAGCGTCGGGCGAGATGAGCGTCCAGTTCCCCACGCTCGGGGTCCTCAGCAATGCCCAGCGCATAGGCGTCGTATTCCGGGCGGAGTTCTTCGCAGGTCATGCTGCCAACTCCTGCCCGATTTCATCCCGCAACGTCTTCAATGCGGCGCGAACCCAGGTTTTAATCGTCCCCAGTGGCTGCGAAAGTCTTTCAGCCATTTCAGACTGCGACAAGCCTTCGTAGTACGCCAACTCGATCACCTGGCGATGATTCTGGTTCAGCTTCGCCATCGCCCCGCGCAGAACCCGCGCATGATCCTTGTTGATCACCTCGCGTTCCATGTCAACGAACAGGGACGGATGCTCCCTGGCATCGAACTCAAAGGAGTTTCGGTCCATTCGGCCACTCACTGAGCGCACATGGTCAATGGCCCGATTGCGTGCAATGGCCAGCAGCCAGGGGCCAAGAGCACCTTTCACGGCATCAAAACCAGCAGCCCTGTTCCACGCCCGCAGAAACGTTTCCTGGGTGAGATCTTCGGCGATAACCCGGTCCCGGACAACTCCCAGCACCACCGAAAAAACAACCCGGCCAAAGCGATCATACGAATCCGCCATGGCCTGCGATTCACGCCTTTGCAGCGCGCGCACCAGCACTTCGTCATTGGTTTCACTCAGTTCAAGAGCGAGGATAAGTCCGGGCAGCAGAATCATCGGGTAACCGAGAGAATAGCGCGAATTGTGGCCCCGCTGCATCCCCAGAGCCCGAACAGGATATCCGAAAATGGGATGAACAGTACCTCTCACACTATCAACTACGAGGTTCCTGCTCCGGCGGATTCTTTCCTGAGCCGCAGGCCGTACTGTTACCTACCGTGCACTCGACCCCAACAGCAGTCTCGACTCCAGCTTTTCCCGGTGGTTCTTCGTCAGAGTCAACTCGGTACCATCCCGCAGAATCACCCGATAGTCGCCCCGGAACCAGGGCTGCAATTCGCGGATCCGGTCCAGATTCACAATCGCTGAGCGATGTACGCGCAGGAATTGCCCCGGATCCAGCCGCGCTTCCAGTTCGTTCATCGTCTCCCGAACCACATGCGTTTCGCGCCCGCAATGCAGGCAGACATAGTTGTCCGACGCTTCGAACCAGTCAATCTCATCCAGCCGGATAAAGACCACCCTGCCGTTGTTCTTCACCGCAATTCGAGCCGGAGACTTTCGCGGCTTTGCCAGATTCTCAAACAACTCAAACAGGCGGTGGTTGTCAGAATTGCCCGAGCGCCCCTGCTCCACTCTCGCCTTCGCGCGCTTCAGGGATTCCAGAAAACGTCGACCATCAAAAGGCTTCAGCAAATAATCGAACGCATGCACCTCAAACGCCCGCAGCGCATAGTCGTCATATCCGGACGTGAAGATGATGAGCGGACGAATCTCCTGCAATGCTGCAAGCACTTCAAAGCCGTCCAGCTCCGGCATCTGCACGTCCAGATACAGAATGTCGGGCGGCGTCTCTCGCAGTGCAGCCAGGGCTTCATTGCCATTGGCGCATTCGCCCACTACTTCACAGTCTGCTTCCAGGGAAAGCAGACGTCGGATGCGTCTTCGTGATAGCCGTTCATCGTCAACGATCAGTATTTTGAAGTTCGACATGATTTTGTCCTGGATGACCCTGTTAGGGACTCGGGTTGTGTTCTGTGCTGCTATGTTCGGAAAGCGTGCGGTAGGGCATGGTGATCCGAGCCTCCACGCCGCCTGTCTGCAGATTCTTCAGCGCGAGCGAATGTTGAGCGCCATAGAGAGATTCCAGCCTGCCCCGCGTAATGGTTAGCCCCATGCCCTGATAGCCTGGCCTGGGGGGGGGCTATCCGTGGCGATTCGGATTTGGCCAACGGGTCTTTCAGCCCCACGCCGTTATCCGAGATTCGCAGCACCAGCGTGCCCTCGAAGCGCTCCGCAGCAATCGAGATCATGCCCGGCTCGGCCTTCTTCCCCAGGCCATGCCGGATCGAATTCTCAACCAGTGGCTGCAACACAAGATTCGGCACCATCGCTTCCCGCAGTGCCACCGGAACATCGTAATGGACCTGCAGGCGGTCTTCAAACCGCGCCCTCTCAATTTCCAGGTAAAGATCCAGAATGTGAAGCTCCTCGCTCAACGGAACTTCGTGGATCGAGCTGTTGGCCAAAAACAGCCGCAATAACTCGCCCAGTCGGGTGATCGTTCGTTCGGCCAGCTCCGGGTCCTCATGCACCAGCGCCGAGATGGTATGCAGCGTGTTGAACAGGAAGTGCGGATGGAGTTGCATCTTCAACGCCTGAAGCTGAGCCTGAATCAACTGTGTTTGCAATTGTGAGGCCTTTATCAGGCCGGCCTGATAACTCTTGTAGTACTGGAGGGCGTACTCCACCAGCACCACCACTACATACAGCAACGTGCCCGTATCGAAGGTGGATTCCACTGAGCGGAACAGCCTCTGCCAGGCGGGTTCATTGAAGGCCGAGGTTGGCGGCATCGTGATGGCATCGAACAGCAGCTTAATCACCGGCACCAGAACCAGGATAGCGGCCACGTGGGCTGCCAAATGGCGAGGCCAGACATTTCGCTCCAGCCGGTACCGGGGGGCAAACCACCGGATCAGCGGGGTAAACGCCCCCCACAGGTACGCATAGGTGAGTTCATACCGGAAGGCCTCGCCCCACGACATGGGGCGGGCGCTCAGCGCATACCAGTAATGTGCCTGCCACGCACAAAGGAAACCATAGGCTGTCCACAGCCCAACGAGGACTCCGACTTTCAACAAAGCGGCTCTGTTCAACCTGGAACTCATCAGGTGCTTATCTGTTTAATACGTTTCACCGGCAGTTCCGTTCGCGTAATAATATTCCGAAGTTTGCATCCAAACTGCTGGTACTGTTCGATCCCGTGACAATACTGTCCGCTTTCAAAACAGCAATTCCACCGTTAGCTGAACGGGCCCCGCCTTGCTCCCGCAGATGGCTTCGGGGTTGTCCCCGGATCCAACACAACATTGACTGTTGCAGTCCGAGATACCTCCACCAGCAACCTGAACATTTCCCACCAGGTTACCGCTGACCGCCTGTGCCCCGGCTTCGGGAACAAGCCAGAGCGCCACGGCCGCCCACACGGATGCAGTGCCCAATAGAGTCTTCATGAACAGTCCCCCCTTTCGGGAGCGCCCCTCGGAGGAATGTGGCCGCGAGTTCCCAACACCCATCCTGTGTGTCAGATGCCCGCGCCGAAATCCATTTGTGGTGAAGCGACTCCGCGACGGGGTGGAATGACGCCGGCCCGGGGTGAGGCGCTTTGTGCCCGGTGGCTATAACGATGCCCCGGGGCCATGTCGGGCGGCCATCGCGCGTTCGGTGCGCAGGCGTCCCGGTGAGCGACGGGTGGAATGATCTCGCGCCGGGTTGGCGTGTCCTCGGCCCCGGCGGTCTGTCAGCCCGCAGCGCCTACCGCCTGGAGGTGAAACCAAGAAGCGTCTTCGCGCGCATTTCTACGCCACGGATTTCAGCCTTTGGTCTGCCATCATGTTTCAGCGTGTCGGCGTACTCGCGCAGCAACGGGGCCACTGCGGGATTGTCTGCTCCCACCACCCGGTCATACAGGCCAATCGCATCCCGATACAGGTCCGACGCCTCCCGCCATCTCTCCTGCCGAACCCGCAATTGGGCCATCCGCCGGACTCCATCGCCCAGCAATCTGCTGTTCGGGGCAACGTTCCGTTCTGACGGAATCGCTTCGTTCAGCAGGCTCTCTGCTTCCGCAAGTCGGTTGGCACGCATGTGGACATCGGCCAGATTCACCTGCGCCAGAGCTGTCGCACGTCGGTCCGGCCACTGTTGGCGGTTCAGAATAGCGAGTGCCTTGCGGGCTTCTTCTCCGGCGATAGCCAGTTTGTTGTGGACGATAGCGACAGCGCTGAGTTCCGCGCTGATCATCCCCAGTTGATTGCCGGAGGCCCCGGGCTGCCTTTCCACCACGAACCGCGCCCGGCGCAGCAGGGTCTCTGCTTCGTCCGCATTCCCCCCTGCCAAAAGCGCCAATGCCAGGTTGGTTTGGTACCCAACTGTATCCAGATGCTCTTCGCCAAGGGCTTCCATTCCCAATTGAACCGCCCGCCGCAGGTTTACTTCCGCTTCAGCCTGCTTTCCCATGCTCAGGCTGAGGACACCCAGCGTATTGTGAGCGTACGCCGCCTCTGCGGGGCGTGGCACCGAAAGGCTGCCAAAGGCGCTCAGCGAGTCCCTTGCCGTCTTACGTCCCAATTCCGGCCTACCGGTATCTCCGTAGACAAGAGCCAGCCTCGACAGAGCCTCAGGCCTCTTGTCCTGATCCTTTTCAGTGAGTTTTTGAAGATAGCCACTGATCGCCACCTCGGCCAGTGCGGGCTGGTGCCTCTGTTGGTACAGATCGGCGAGAATGAGTTGCGTATTTCCCCAGGCTTCCTGGTACTCCCGGCCGGCCGCCGCCCAGGCGTCCGCAGCATGACGCAGCAGTTCCAAAGCCTCCTCCGTTCGGGTCTCTTTCATCGCGACAACGGCCAAAAAGTGATAACAAACGCCCGCTCGCGCCGGAGGGGAGGCGGCAAGTGTGCGAATTGGACAGGCCTCCTGCAGAAAGGAACCGGCCTCACGGATTCGCCCGGACGTCAGGGCCTCTCTGGCCTGTGTGATCACCGCTTCGAATGCCGCCCGGGGCGGTGCTGGCACCGGTTCAGCCGGCATCAGGTCGGCCGCGAAGGCCAGGGAACAGCTCAGTATGATTATCCGGCGCATAGTCTACTGCCATGCTGCGGCGCAATTCCCTCACATCGGAATCGATTTGGGGCAGGGCACGGTCGCGATGTGGCCGAACCCTGCCAGTCAGGGGTGGGACGCTGCGAAGTGCGGGCTCGTAATAGACTGTCTGTCATGTTGCGTTCCTGTCTCCAGCCGAGCTGCTGCCTGTTTTTTGCCACCCTCTCTCTTCTTGCCCAACGCAGTATCCCGGTTGAGAATGAGTTCGTTCGTGTCGTTTCCGTCATCGATCAGCATGTGGCCAAACCCGGGGCCATGCATGTCCATGAGCAAAATCGGGTGATGATCTACCTCGACGCCGGCAATATCAATATCAGACATGAAGATGGCAAAGCGGAAGACCAGCACTGGAAGGCCGGCGATGTCGGCTGGAGCCCCGCTTCCGGCAGGCATACCAGCCAGCATGTTTCCGAAAAACCAACGCGGATTGTCGAGCTTGAACTCCGGAAGCCAGCCAAAGCCAGCGGCGCTGCTACTGCCAAAGCGGCCAGCGCTCCCACCGCCAACGCGGCCAGCGCTGCCAAAGGTGGCGCGATTTTGGACAACCTGCAGGTGCGGGTCTACCGAGCGCAAGCGCCCCCACCTGCAGGCAGCAACTACGTTGCCGTCAATATGGAGACGGCCGAAACCGTCTGGAACCGCATGCCGGCTGGTGCCGGACCGGTCGTCATAACCTTACTGAAGTAATCGCGCTAATCTGGAACCAGAGCATGCGGACCTGTTACCCAAGTCGACGGTTAGTAGTGCCCTTGCTGCTCGCCGCCGCTGCTTGTGCCGAAGCTCAGGTAATTGAGTACGAGACCAACGGCATGAAGTACCAGACGGCTACCCGGCAGGGTCTGACCGTCATCGTCACCCACCTTCAAAGCCAGGTAGCCGGGTTCGGCCTCTTGCAGGTTTCCATCTCCAACGGAAGCCAGGCATATCGGGCGATTCGGCCCGCAGATTTTTCATATGTTCGGGCAGAGACCCGGAGCGGCGCTCTTGCGGCTGGTCAGGTGGTGGATATGCTTCTGGCTAAGGCAACACACAACGATGTCGTCAAGCTGGTCACCTCCTACGAAGCCGCCCTTTACGGCATTCCGCACATGCGTTCCAACAATGGCTACGAACAGCGGAGGCAAAGCAACATGTCCTACGGGATGCCGGGCAGGCTGAAAGCTGCTGCCACCGCGTCTGCCATTGCGCTGAATGACACGCGCCTCGCCCCCGGGCAATCCACCGACGGTGCCGTCTTCATTCCTCTCAGTCACGAAATGAAGTTGCTGGTGGGGGGGCACATTGTATTTCGCTGTGGTGGCGAAGTCTTTGAATTCAATCCGGAACCGTAGCAGTCTAACAGGACAAGCCCATGCCCACTCCCCCTCCCGAACTCCCGCTTACCCTGGGAGACCTTCGCCGCAGTGCGTTTTCTGAAACGAAGCTCGCGCACCGTTCTGTGAAGGATGAACTCCGCAGCAACCTGATCTTACGACTCCGGAACCGGGAGCCGCTGTTCCCTGGCATCGTCGGTTATGAAGACACTGTCGTGCCCCAGGTTGTGAACGCGGTTCTCTCCAAACACAATTTCATTCTGCTCGGTTTGCGGGGCCAGGCCAAAACACGCCTCGTACGGATGCTGACTGCTTTCCTCGATCCCTGGACCCCGTACCTCGCGGGGTGCGAGATCCACGACAATCCCTACCACCCCATCTGCAGGGCATGCCGGACCCTGGTGGCTGAGCAGGGCGAAACAGCCCCCATCGCCTGGCTTTCCGCTGAGTCTCGCTACGTCGAGAAACTAGCGACGCCCGACGTGACGATTGCTGACATGATTGGCGACATCGATCCCATCAAAGCGGCCCGGCGCGGGCAGGATATTGGTGACGAACTGACTGTTCACTATGGTCTGCTGCCTCGCGCCAACCGCGGTATCTTTGCCATCAACGAGTTGCCGGATCTGGCAGGTAAGATTCAGGTTGGTCTGTTCAACATCATGCAGGAAGGCGATGTCCAGATCAAAGGTTATCCGGTCCGCCTCCCCCTTGATCTGCTGCTCGTTTTCACCGCCAATCCCGAAGATTACACGGCGCGTGGCAAGATCATTACGCCCCTGAAAGACCGCATCGGCAGCGAGATCCGTACCCACTACCCCACTACGCTCCAGGAGGGTATGGCCATTACAGGTGCCGAAGCCTGGATGTCGCGCGGCTCCTCCAGTCCGGTTCGCGTGCCGAAGTACATCACCGAAGTGGTGGAGCAACTGGCCTTCTGCGCACGTGAAGACCGCCGCGTGGACAAGCGTTCGGGCGTCTCGCAACGTCTGCCCATCTCCGTGATGGAGAATGTGATTTCCAACGCCGAGCGCCGTTGTTTTGCGAACGCCGAAGATCTCGCCGTACCCCGCATTGTCGATATTTACGCCGCGCTTCCTGCCATCACCGGCAAGATTGAGCTGGAGTATGAAGGCGAACTCAAGGGCGGGCATACGGTGGCCCGCGAACTCATCCGGCTCGCCGTGGCTAAGGTTTTCGAGCATGTTTTCGAAGGCGTCAACATGCAAAGTGTCATCCAGTGGTTCGAGCTGGGGGGCACTTTGAAACTACCCGAAGACGGCGATTCGGGCGAAATGGTTCGGCAACTATCCGGGATTACCGGGCTGCTGGAAAAGACCAGGGCACTTGGCCTGTCTTCGAATGAACCTGACGCAGTCCGTACCTCAGCGGGCGAGTTTATCCTCGAAGGTCTGTACGCCCGGCGTCGGCTCGCGCGCTCGGAAGAGCACGGCTTCTCGGTTGGTGAGAAAAAGGCAGATGACGTCCGCGGGTCGCGCGCAGAGGCTGGGGACAGCGAAGAGCCGGAAGACCCTCCAACCCGCTCCCGCCGCCGCTTCAATTAGGGACTATAGATGATGCAAGGCCTCCTATGAAATGGGTTCGTTTTTCCAAATACGCGGGTGACGACCTGGATATCGACGGCCAGGACCTGATGGATGCTCTGGCCGATTTCTTCCTCAACAGCGGGTTCGACTCACAGTTCGCCCCGTACACCGGCTGGGATCCAAACAGTCTCGATGAATTGATGGAAGCAATCCGGCAGGCTCTCCAGCAGGGCGATCTTTTCGATCCCGAACGAGCAGCAGAACTTCGTGAAAAACTGGACGCCATGAGTCCCGAGCAGGTGGACCAGCTTCTGAAGAACCTGATTCAAAAGCTTGCGGATGAGGGCCACATCAATGTCCAGCCGGGCCAGGGCGGCGGGGGGCAGGCAAAGTTCCAGGTGACTGACAAATCCCTCGACTTCCTCGGTTTCAAGACCCTCAAAGACCTGCTGGGTTCGCTGGGCCGCTCCAGTTTTGGCCGACATGATACCCGGGATCTGGCTACCGGCATCGAAGCATCCGGCGTCTCCCGGCCCTATGAATTTGGCGATACGCTCAACCTCGACGCCAGCGCCACTTTGTTCGCAGCTGTTCGCCGGGAGGGTATTGGCCTCCCGCTCAATCTGGAGTATTCGGACCTGCACGTCCACCAGTCGGAATACCAAAGCTCCTGCGCCACTGTTCTGATGCTGGATTGCAGCCACAGCATGATCCTCTACGGAGAAGATCGCTTCACCCCGGCTAAGCGTGTTGCCATGGCGCTCGCTCACCTCATTCGGACCCAGTATCCCGGTGATTCCCTGCGTTGCGTGCTCTTCCATGATTCGGCCGAAGAACTAAACATCTCCCAACTGGCGCGTGTCCAGGTGGGGCCGTATTACACCAATACCCGGGATGGGCTGATTCTTGCTCAAAAGCTGCTTGGCCAGGAACGGAAGGATATGAAGCAGATCGTCATGATCACCGACGGCAAGCCTTCCGCGCTGACTCTTGATGACGGGCGTATCTATAAAAATGCGTTTGGCCTGGACCCCCTCGTCATTAGCCGGACACTGGAGGAAGTGAACCGCTGCAAGAAGCAGGGCATTCTGATCAACACCTTCATGCTGGCGCAGGACTATCACCTGATTCAGTTCGTCCAGCAGGTGACGCAGATGTGTCGGGGGAAGGCCTACTTTACTTCGCCGGACACCCTGGGCAAGTACCTCCTGATGGACTATATGAATCGTAAGACGAAAACGATCCACTAACCACAACGGTCTTAAAAAAAACAAAATGGGCACCGATCCCGAAGGAGCGGTGCCCATTTCTTTATCTAGGCGAGGCGGTTAGTTGCCGCTGTTGCCATTGTCGCCGGTGTCAGGATCGCCACTGAGGATGCTGCCCCAGACGGTCGAGCTACCCCAAACCGTTGACGAGCCCCAGACTGTGGACGAACCCCAAACCGTAGAGAACGGACCGGGATCGTCGAAGGAACCCCATACTGTGGAGGAACCCCACACCGTGGATTCACCCTCAACGACCGAACCCCAGACCGTGGACGAACCCCAAACTGTGGAATCCGCGTCGATCACTGAACCCCAGACTGTGGACGAACCCCAGACCGTGGAGTCAGCTTCAATTACCGAACCCCAGACCGTGGAGGAACCCCAGACGGTTGAGGAGCCCCAAACCGTGGAATCCAACCCGATGACCAGGCGGCCCTTCTTATCTTTGCCCAAAATCTTCGCAGCAGGCGTGGCTGCATTCATGTTCGCCGGGATCGTGAACTTCCTCTGGCCCCTGACGGCCAAAGCGGCATCCAGATCCAGATATCCCGCTCCAACCGTGAAAATGTCGTTGATCAGCGTAAAACCAGCTACCGAATACCGATCCCTCTTCAGCTTGTAGGCCGTCTTCATCAGGCGAGCCTTTACCTGATCCGGTGTCAGGCTTTCCTGGCCCAGAAGCGTGGCGACCGCCGCGCTGGTAACCGCTGCAGCACCGCTGGTTCCACTCAATTCCATATACTTGGGTGCCCCGCCGAAGGGATTCGCCACCAGCGTAACTCCCGGCTGCGTTGACAGGAACGGATTGCTGGTTGACAGGGTCGACCACAGCCGATTACCAGGGGCGACAAGATCCGGCTTCGCAACATGGTCCAGCAGCGACGGCCCCCTGGAACTGTATGTGGTCATCAGGTCATCGGTCCGCTGTTCCGTACGCTCGGTGTTCATGGCACCAACAGTGATAACCAGAGGATGGTTTGCCGGCGACGCGACCGTCGCATAACCTTTTGTACCCGCGCTGTTATCGCGACCAGCGTTCCCGGAAGCGACAACCACGGTGAGCCCAGCCAGCCAGGCCCGCTGAACGGCCAGCCCCAGGGGATCGGTTTTCCAGCTTTCGTAAACCGGGCGGCCAAGAGCCAGGTTGATGACCCTGATATTGTGCGCCGCGCGGTTCGTGATCGCCCAATCAATAGCACTGATCACGGTAGCGTCATCAGACTGGCCGGTTCTGTCCAGCACCTTCAGGTTGATAATCCTCGCCCCCGGTGCCAAGCCGTGGATGATCTTGCCATAACCGAACAGAGAATTCACGCCCCGTCCGACGATGAGCCCAGCCAAATGCGTGCCGTGTCCATAGTAGTCGTTGGCATCTTCGCCCGTGACAAATGACTGCGAGTACGAAATCGAACCAGCCAGGTCCAGATTCGGGGTCACGCCGCTATCAATAAGCGCCACGCCGATGCCAACACCCTGCCCGAAATTCGGGTAATCTGCCAGCGGCGACTTTGGCTGAACCGTCTGCGGCATGAAGTCGTAAACGGGCTTCGCCGAACCGGTTCCCTGAACCAGTTGGTTCACGCTGACGTGGTTGACGGTGCTCTGTGACGAAAGGCGAATGGCAGCACTGACCGTACCCTGGCAGAGGTCATCTCCGCTGGTAAGAATCCGTAGCTTTTGGATGCCCTGGCTGGAATAGTTTGGAACTGTGTTTCCAGACCGCTTGACAATAATCTTGATCAGCTGTGCCGGGCTCAGCCTGTCCAGTTCCGGAGAGTAAGTTCCCGCCGAGGCCAAGCCTGCCGCCACAAGGAGCAGGCTGCCGGAGCGGATTGCGCGAAAAAATTGTTTGCGTATCATTGCGTCTCCAATAGAGCAAGCGCTGGGCCCAATTACCTCCCTGATTTTAATAGATCTCAACAGTGGTCACAATACCCTTCCCGGTGTGTAATCTGTCCCTCCGTGACAAAGTTGCCCAATATTTACCGATCAAGTAGCAGAAGCTTTTGCGGCCGGAATTCCCGTGATTTCAGTAAGTGATTGATAATAAACCTATTCCGGTTTTCAGGTGCCAGACCAAGGCCCTTGGCCATCCCTTTCCTCTCTCCTGGGAACCTTCGCCCTGTACGTAGATAGGTTTTTTTCAAAACGGTACTGGTAGTCCTGATTTTGTACCGCAAACTGTGCCGATTTGGAACCCCTCGTTTCGTAAAGTTGTATCATGGCCGCAACCTCAATGTTCGCCAGCGTACAAATTTTCATTCTGTTAGCCGTCGGCCCACTGGCCCAGGCGCAGGACCAGCCAGGTCCACCAGATCTCACCCGCGTTCGTCCGGGGCCTGCCCGGGTTGAAAGCGCCCCCGGCGAGTTGCGGGTTACCTGGCCCGACGAAAATGGTCGCGCCTGGAAGGTAGTCTTCGCCCTCGACGCCAGACCCGCCCTCATTCGCTCCATTTCCGTTGCCGGTAAAGAAGTCCTGCAGAATCTCCACCCTGTCTATTCCGCCGAAACCGGCATCCGTCGGGGCGGGTGGGATCAGTTCTTTGATTTTCCGCCCTCCCATCCCGAAGGTACTCGCCGTTTCCAGGGAGTGTTTCGCCCAGGCACCGCACTGGCCCGTTCCGTCGGCGACCGCCTCGAAATCGAGTTCCCGGGCATGACTATGGGTTCGTTTTCCGGCAAACTCGTTTACACCATCTACCCCGGCAGCCGTATGCTCCGCCAGGAAGCGGTACTCTCCACAACCCAGCCCAATACCGCCTATTTCTACGACGCGGGAATCGATTTTCAGCCCGCTGCGGACCGAATCCCCGGTAACAATATGGAGTCGTATGCCTCCTGGTACGAGGCTGGCGGACCTTCTCCCCACACCGAACGCATCCCGGTCACTTCAGAACGGAACCCTGTAGCTGTGCGCTATCGCGCAATCGCAGCTAAAGCCACGAACGGCAGTATTGCCGTTTTTCCTCCTCCCCACCAGTATTTCTTCGCCCGCGACTACACCTCCAACATGGGCTATAGCTGGTACCGAGCCTGGCGCGGACATGTTGGCCTCGGTATCCGCCAACTCCCCGACGACAACAGCCCGTACTATCCGTGGATGAACGCTCCTCCCGGTACGGAACAACACATGTCGCTCTTCCTCATGGTTTCCGACGGTCCGGCACCCCGAACTCTCAACGACGCCGTCGCTCTCACTCGTGGCGACCATTTCGTGGCCCTGCCAGGCTTCCGAACCATGGCAACTCACTTCCACTTCGCATTTTCCGAACAGGCGAATGCCGGTGGTGCCCGCTGGTCGCCTCCCTGGAAACCTGTTCTCCACGAAATGGGTATTAACGCCGCCATGATCATGGACTTCCATGGTGACCTTCATCCACAGGATCCCGGGCCCCTTCGATTTCCGGAATTGAAGGAGTATTACGAGATGTGCCGGGCGCATTCCACCCCGGACTTCCTCATCATTCCCGCCGAAGAAGCCAATGTTTATCTGGGGGGGCACTGGGCGCTGGCCTTTCCGAAACCAGTGCTGTGGTCCATGAAGCGGCCCGCCGGGGCTGACTTTAAGGCTGAAGATCCCGGCTACGGAACGGTTTATCGCACCGGCAGTTCAACTGACCTTCTCGATCTCATCCGGGCCGAGAATGCTTTCGTGTACCAGACTCATCCCCGCACCAAAGGCTCCACCGGCTTCCCCGACAAAATCCTCGACGAACCCTGGTTCAAGGACAACCATTATCAGGGAACAGGCTGGAAGGCCATGCCCTCCGACATGTCCAGCCCACGTCTGGGCGAACGTGCCTTCAAGCTTATTGACGATCTGGCGAACCAGGGTTTTCACAAGAAAATGTTCGGCGAAGTGGATGTCTTTCAGCTCGACAACACCCACGAACTCTACGCCCACATGAACGTCAACTACCTGAAAATGAACGAAATGCCCGCGTGGGACGACTACTCGAAAATGACCGAGGCTCTGGCGCGAGGCGATGGCTTCATCACCACCGGCGAAATTCTGCTCCCGGACGTTCGGTGGAAGACGTCACCAGTTGGTGTCCAGGTATCCGTCCAGGCGCAATGGACCTTCCCTCTCAACATGGCCGAAATCGTCTGGGGCGATGGCAAAGAAACGCATCGCAAGATCATCGACCTGTCCATCACCCGCCAGTACGGCAGCCAGCATTTTGACTGGTCGCTCGACGAGCCCGGCTGGAAATGGGCACGTCTGGCCATCTGGGATATCGCCGGCGATGGTGCGTTCACCAACCCCGTCTACCGATAATTCCTGCCACAGCACCGCAAGCGCAAAGGCCCTGCATCCTGGACTACAGCAATTGTGAAAAAGTGGGTATCCGCTTGACTCGGGTTTCCGCTGGCAGCGACTGGCTTGTGGGTGGACCGCAGGTTGTTGTGGTTCGCCTCCGCCGCATCGCTTCCAGCGACCCGCTTGTGAAAATGGTCTATGCGCCCGCAGCCTGCGTTAGTGACGCGTCCAGACGTTTGATAAATTCATCCACGTCCCCCCGTCCAACATTCATTGGCGGCGAAAAGCGCAGTACATTTCCGTACATTCCGCCCTTGCCTAACATAATCCGATTTTCGCGGGCAGCTTCCATTGCGCGCAAGGTGGCGGCCACTGCAGGCACTTTGGTCACACGGTCCTCTACCAGTTCAATCGCCTGCAACAGACCCATCCCTCGAACATCGCCGATCAGCGTGTGCTTTTCCTTCAGCGATAACAGGCCCTCTCGCAGATACGCACCTGTCTCTTCAGTGTTCTTCATCAGGTTCTGGTCCTCGATGTAGTCAATCACCGCTTTAGCCGCCGTAGTCGCTACCGGGTTTCCCCCAAACGTCGAAATACTGGCACCCTTCAGCGCATCAGCCACCTCAGGCCGCGCAATCGTGACCCCAATCGGGAAGCCATTACCCAGACCCTTCGCGCTGGTGATGATATCCGGGGTTACTCCCCAGTGCTCAATTCCGAACCACTTACTGCCGGTACGGCCCCACGCGGTCTGCACCTCATCGGAAATGAAAATACCACCGTACCGCCGGACAATTTCCGCCACAATCCCGAAATACTCTTTGGGCGGCGTAATAAACCCGCCGATGCCCTGGATCGGCTCCGCAATCAGCCCCGCAATCCGGCCCGAAGTGGTGGTTCGAATCACCTGCTCCAGATCCGACGCGCACCGCACATCGCATGACGGATACTCCAGGCCAAACGGGCACCGGTAGCAATAGGCATTCACCGCATGGGTTACGCCCGCCTGCGGGGGCCCCAGCTTCCACGCCGCCTGCCCGGTAATGCCCATCGCCGCCGAACTCCGACCGTGGTACGAGTGCCGCAGCGCCACAATTTCACTGGACCCGGTGTAACAACGGGCCACCAGCATCGCTGCCTCATTGGCTTCAGTGCCGCTATTGCTGAAGAACGATTTCGTAAGCGCCCCGCCCGGCGTCAGACTCGCCAGCTTTTTCGCCAGTGCCACCTGCGGCTCATTGGCAAAGACCGTGGAAACATGCTCCAGCTTGTCGATTTGCGCGTGTACTTTGGCGTTTACCTGATCATTGCAGTGCCCTACGCTGACTGTGACAATGCCCCCGAAAAAGTCCAGGTACTCATTGCCGTCCGCATCCCAGACAAACTGATCTTTCGCGTGCGAGACCACCAGCGGCTCCGCAAAGTAGTGGAACACGGAAGGAAAGAGGAACTCTTTCTGGGCCAGGAGGATTTCCTGTTTCGTCATAGCTCTATTCTCTCCCTATTATGCGAGCAGTTCGCCACGCAATGTAGTGACAGCCTGGCCGCTCAGGATGACCCGGTCGCCGACCACCCGTACTCTTACTACCCCGCCACGGACTGAAGCCTGAAAACCCGTCATTTCCATCTTTCCCAGCTTTGCCGACCAATACGGTGCCAGGGCGCAGTGTGCCGACCCCGTCACCGGGTCTTCGTCAACTCCCGATCCCGGTGCAAAGAAGCGCGAAACGAAATCAAACTCACCCGATCCCGCAGCCGTCGCGATTACTCCGCGAACCGGCAACTCCCGCAGTAAATGAAACACCGGTTTCAGGGCCCGCAGGGTGGCTTCGTCAGCCACTTCCACAAGGTAGTCGAACTGGTTCCTGCCCACATACTTCAGCTCAGCTCCGAGAGCCTCCGCAAGTTCTGTAGGGGGGGCTGCCGCCTGCTCCAGCTTCGCCGGAAAGTCCATCTCAATCCAGTCGCCAGCCTTCACGCATGTCAGCAACCCACTCTTCGTATAGAAACGAACCGGCAACGCGGCAGCAAGATGACCTTCGCTCCAGAGTGTGTGGGCGGTAGCCAGCGTGGCATGTCCACAGAGATCCACTTCCACCGCAGGCGTAAACCAGCGCAAACGGTAACCGTCCGCTTCCGGATGCAGAAATGCGGTCTCTGAGAGGTTCATCTCCAGGGCGACATTCGCCATCCAGGCTTCGTCCCTGCCTGCCGACAGAACACAGACGGTGGCTGGGTTGCCGCCAAAGGGACGGTTCGTAAACGCGTCCACCTGAACTATTGCGATTCCCATGCCCGATTATCTCAGGCTGGAATTTATCAGGGGACCAGAGTGTGGGGAAGGTTGTTAACCGTTGTTAACCTGCGGGCCGATTGCCAATCGGCCCAACTGTTTCGGCGGTTGGCAACCGCCGCGCAGCTTAACAAGCCGCCCCACAACCGTTTTTCGACACGATACCCAAAAACTGGGGTGTTCGCGCTCTTCACGGGGCGGTGCGCGAACTATTCCACATTGACAGTAAAACTAACCGGAATATTCTTCGGCGGATAACAAGCTTTGTTGTCGCAAGCCTGATACCGCAGCGTTCCATTCTGCGCCGCCGGCCCCGCGCCCCCACTCCCCGTAACCTTGAACTTCGTCGTAATGCTGAATTGCCCCGTCACCACCGAAAGCGGCTTGTCCGAGAACGCATACTTCTCCAGCGCGCCCTTCGGATACTCCACCGAGTCCATCGCCAACGGTCCATCAGCCCACTTCAGGGTCATCGGAATCAGATAAGCCTCGGTCGGCTTGTTGGTATTCGCATGGTATCCGGAGGGCAGGGAAGCCTTCACGACTACAGTCGCAGTGCCGCCCTTAGTCGCCTTGACCATGGGGATGGGGTCTACCTTGAGTACCGGTGCCATCTGCGCGCTCACCAGCGCCGCCATGCCCAACAGGCCGACTGTCAGCAGCCTTGCCAACGGGAGCTTCCAAAAGTTTTTCAATCGCATCTTCAAAGTCCTTTCGCCCGGTCAGACCCACATGCGCGGAGGCGATTCTGCCTTCGCGATCAATCACAAACGTCGTCGGCAGCGCTTCCACGCCCCCATACTGATCGCCGGTCTTGTCATCCCCAAGCACAATCCTGTAGTTGATCTTTTTCTCGGTGATGTAAGGCGAAATCGCCTTCCAGCCGTCGTCATCCATGGAAATGCCCAACACTTCGAACCCTCGGTCCTTGAACCGACGCTGGAAATCCACGAACCACGGAATCTCAATAGCACACGGCCCGCACCACGTCGCCCAGAAATCCAGCAGCACTACTTTGCCCCGGAAATCGGAAAGCTTCACGATCTTCCCCGAAGCGTCCTTCAGTTCAAAATCGGGGGCCATCTTGCGGTCTTTGTCATCCTTGACCGCCTTTTTTGCAGGCTCCTGGGACTGACATGCCACCGTCCCTACCCCAAGGGCGACAATACCGACTAGTGCTGCGCGAATAAGATGCCGCAAGTTTGATATGCTCCTGACTAATTATAGAGCCAGCTTGCGGTTCTCAATATTCCCCGCAAACCATTTTCTTCGTCCACGCTGCCACTTTACGCCCAGGTTGTTCTCGTCATCCGGCCCGCTGAAGATCAGCGAAGCCGTGTCGCAGAAGGCTTCGCAACAATATTCCCGCCAATACGGACTACGGTTTTCCAGGTCCTCAGGCTTTAGTTCCCGCTTCCGCCACTCCGAGGACCAGCCGGTTTCACCCTTTGCCTTCGCGTTCCATTCCGTCCTCAGCAGTTCTTCCCAGGCCTTGCGTTTGGGGTTACCCAGCCGAACCCAGACAAAATGAAACAGCTCATGCACCATCACCCGCGCCTTCTCGGGGCCCGCAGACTTTAGTTCCTTATCCAGCAGGATCACGCGGCGGCGAATCGACGTTGCGGCCTGCGCCGGATGCCCTCCCGAATCCACAAGACCCTCTTCGTAACGCACATCGATTGGACGGCCATCCAGTTCCGGCAGCGGCTTGACTTCAACTTCACCCATGGGTTATCGGACCTTTACTGTCATACTTCTGCTGTCACGCTGCCCGTTTGTTCCAACTGCAGCGATCTTGTAGCTTGTTGTTGCTTTAGGATAATCCGTCAGGCAGCCCGCTTCTTTGTAGAGCTTGCCGGTGTCGATCACCACGTCCTGGGCATTCTCCGTCTTGAAGCAGATCTTCACCTGATCCCCGGACCCTACCTCCAGCGCATTCACCCACAGATCGTAGAGTCGCGGGGCCGGTGGAATCACCACACTACTCACGTCCACCGTCTTCACGTCCGTCTTGCCATCGGCCCCCGTGGCTGTCAGCGTGTAACGAGTTTCCTTGTCCGGACGAATCTGCACGCATCGGCTCGGCGAGGGCCAGACTTCATCAACCGCCGGGCTCAGCGCGACCTTCGTCGCATTCTCCACGCCGTAGCAAAGGCTCCCCGCAGTGCCCTTCGGAATCACCGTCGGTGACGCGTAGAACTGTGTGATCTTAGGCAGACGAGTCGGACTGGTCGTTTTTGTTGAGGGAACTGACGAGGATGTACACCCTGTCAGGATCACCATGGGGGCGATCACAAGCGGAATAATCGGTTTCATGTTCAGGCCGTCGGGAACTCGACATCGGCGTAGAGGGTTGAGATGTTCAGGTTGCAATCGATAGATGCAAGATGGACAACGTCGGTTAGCGCTGTATGTTCCCGGAATATCCAGGCTCCGTCTGGCTGGCGAACGTGATGCTCCACCCGAATTTCATCCTGGGCGAGCACAAGGTACTCACGGAAACTCGGGATGCTGCGGTAGTGCTGGAACTTCTCGCCCCGGTCATAGTTCCTGGTCGATGGAGAGAGAACTTCCACAATCACGAGCGGATTTGTAAGCGTATCCTGGTGTTTGTCCAACGCCGCAATCGGGCCACACGTAACCACAATGTCCGGATAGGTGTACAAACCCGTTGCCGGGACATGTACTTTTACGTCGAGAAAGAATACATCACATCGACGACCGTCGAGTGCCCGGCCAAGAGCCCTTTCGGTGCTTCGCACAATTCGGTTGTGATTAAATGATGTCCCGGCCATCGCGAACATCTCGCCGTGCAGGTACTCACTCCGGAACTCGGCTTGGCGCTCGATTTCCAGATATTGTTCAGGCGTCAGATACGGAACGGAAGCGCTCGCCATTTCCTTCGAGTATAGCGGTCAAACCGGGTTGGCTTCGTACAGCACAACTTCATCAAACTGGTTCACCGCCAGAATGAACACCGTGCCGTCATCGCGGAAATCCATCGCGTTGATCCTCAGCAGATAGTCGCCCTCATCGGTCGGTCGGAACAGGTTGTGGACCTGTCGGTACACGCCTTCCTTCAGTACCACCAGACTATTGACGCCGTTCGAGAACTGGAACAGGACATCGCCCCGCGTGTTCACGTCTGCGGCGGCAATTGTGTTGGCTACCTGGCCGTTCGGCATCACAGTGGTGTTATCCACCAGCAGGTTCCACCCTCCACCCTGCCACTCCGCCAGCACTGTTGCAATACCGTCGACTGACATGCCGGAAATCATGCGCGACCCGGAGACGCGCAGCATGGTCGGGAAACCGGTCACCGTATGGCTTCCCAGTTTGGTCGAGCCCTGCGTGGCAGCTGTCGTCCACCCACTGCCATCCCAAACGCAAAGGAACGGCGTGGCAAAGTTCCGGAAGCGCAGTTGTGCCAGCACCCGCCCGTCGGCATCGAGTGCAAACTGATCAAAGCTCTGCGCGATCCGGCCATCAATCGTCGAAGCTGTGGCTGCCGTCGCTGAATAGACCAGAATCTGTGTGAACTTGCCACCCTGCCAAATGAACAGCCTGTTGTCCCCGGCGTTTGTGCTGGAGGCGAACAGGATATCCCCGTTTCCATTCACATCAAACTGGCCCGGTAAATTGACGGTTAATGTCGTATCCGGGCGATAGGGGAAGGGAATCACCGCCTGCGGTGACCCATCCGGCCCGATTTTTGCAATATTGGCCCCGTTGATGAAGTACACATCGCCATTCGGAGCTTTCCGCATGTTGTACGTATTGCCATGCGAGCCCCCGAACCACATTGTGTTGCCAAAAAGCCGCTCTCCGATGCCCGGCGTTGTTGTCCACTCGCCATCGCTGAATTTCGCGATACTGCCCGCGTTTCCCCCCGCCTGAGCATGTGGAGGCCCAACCCTGGCACCTCCGATCAGCGTCGAAAGTACCACTGGCATCTCTACATCAACTGTTTCACCATCGCGGAACAGCGCATACGGAGTACTGCCCATCCGCACGCCGATCAGAGCATTTATATCCCCGCGAACCAGCAGCGTAATCCGCCCCGCCGCATCCACCGTGCCGCTCTCAATATCCTGTATCGTCTGCTCCACAACCTTGCCGCCAATCAGACAAAGCTGTGTCGGCGTCGCATCCTGCCACAGATAAATGCCGTTGCCCTTGCTGCCAAACGGATTTGCATAGAGCAGAACACCGTTCTTTGCGGAGCGCCACAGAATGCCCGTCGAACTGCTCAGTCGCAGCGTCTTCTTCGTGCCATCGGGCGCGA
This sequence comes from Terriglobia bacterium, assembly GCA_010084195.1. Taxonomy (GTDB): domain Bacteria; phylum Acidobacteriota; class Terriglobia; order Bryobacterales; family Bryobacteraceae; genus BOG-234. Next base: position 6,973 of record RGPS01000067.1, on the reverse strand, counting down.
TCATCACGTACCACTGGGTATTATCTTCCAGCGTCACCGTGACAATGACTGTCCCGTCTTCGTCGAACCACGTGGCCGGAGCATTCGTTCTGCCACCGACAAATGACCGCACTTTGGAGGTCCCCACCGCGTCACCCACGCCAATCAGGTGCGTGCGTTCTGTGTAGTCGTGCTTAAAAAAAATACGGTTCGCGCCGCTGGTCAGCGAGTAGAATGCCGTGCCGTTGCCGGCAATGCCAAAGTCGCTGTCGATGCTGAAGGCTGCGGTAAAACCAGGAACTGTATCCTTCGTACTTACCAGTTGCTCATTCAGACCCCGTGTGCCCCGGAACAGACCGGTATATCCGACCGTCTCGTTCAGAAAACGGAATCCGGCACGAACGAGTTTCTGCCCCGTCGAGGTCAGCGAATTCCGGTTAATGAAAAGCCCCGAGGTCGCTTCCGTCTCCCCCAGCGGCACGTTATTGTTCACGAACGGCTCCACATTGGTGCGGGTGCCGTAACCAATCTCGTTGCCGTTGATGTTGGTTTCTTCGTAGCTCAGAATCTGCCCGTCGCCCGTGATGGAATGCGACCGGAACTCCGTCGCGGTCGACAATCGCCCAAAACGAGGCATCCCGGCTCCCGACACCACACTGAACTTGCCGTTGTCCCAATTCAACAAGCCATTCGCCAAACCGCCCAGGGACGCATTGAAAAATAACTGGCCGTCGTCCGTACTCCACAGCATCGATTGTTTCGCGCGCAGTTTCCACGAAGTCTTCATCTGGCCCAGCGTCGAGTAGAGCTTTTTCAGGCTATAGGTCTTCGGGACGGAAGCTGCTATTGGGGCGTACGCTACCCAACGCTGCTGTAGTCCGGGGAACGTCTCGTTGTAGTTGTACGTCGCCCAAACCCACAACCCGCCCTCGCCGGTTGCCGTCAGCATTCCGCTGGTGTCAATCCGACCCAAAGAGGAACCGCCCTGCCGCAGATTCGTCAACGACCAGGTGAAATTGACCCCCGGTACGGGGTTCCCGTCCGCATCATATGCAATCGCCGTGAACTTCGTCTTTGACCCAACCTCAACGTTTGCGGTACCTGGTGAAACTTCCACCTTCGAAGGGATACACTGAATCGCTCCTTCGCCCGTCACATTCCCCGACCGCGCCGTTACCCGTATCGTCGCCAGACCCTTAGCCGTTACCAAACCCTGTGCCGAAACAGTTGCTGCCGCGTTGTTCACGGACCACGTCACCACCGCATTCGGCAGGACATTCCCTGATGCATCATGCACCACAGCACGAATCTGCATCGTCCGGCCCACCAGAACCTGGGATTCGTCGGCAAACACATCTATCCATGACGCAGTCTGCGCCCAGGCCGGCAGTGCCAGCAGCGCCAGCGCAAGTAGCCGAACACCCATTACCCGAATACCTCTTCAACCGGGCGGAAGTTCAGCTCTCCGCCAGTCCCGTTGATGTAGTTGTATCGGCGTCCCGACGGTGTATCGTCAATTCCCCTGGTCCAGTCAATCCCGAGCGCCGAGTAGATCGTTGCCGCAATATCATCCGGATAGATGGCGCGGTTTCCGCTCCACCCTGCCTCCACAAGGTCACTGCCCGTAGCTGAACTGCGGCCAATCACCCGGCCGCCCTGTACGCCACCACCCAGCATTGCCACGCTCATCACATTGCGGTAGTGGTCACGCCCGCCCCGGGAATTCAGCACGCCTGGTGTCCGGCCAAACTCGCCCATCATTACGATCAGCGTCGAGTCCAGATCCCCCGAAGCCCGCAAATCTTCTACCAGCGCGCCAACCGCACGGTCCAGGTCGTTCGTCAACGAATAGATCGTGGTTCCCTGACCCCGGTCAAACTGCCCCACATGCGTATCCCAACCGCCATGCGTCACCGAGATAAAAGCCACACCCATCTTTGATTTGATGGTGTTCCGCGAAACGATCAGGGAACGGCCAATCGAGTTGGCCCCGTAACGCCCCTCATCGGCAGCCGTGAACTTGAATGTCGCATCCACCGCCGGGTTGTACATCATCTGCCGGGCACGGTCGTAGTAGCCCGCATACGCCGCCACCAGTTCATTGGCTGGCTTCTCCCGCAGCGGCGCGTCCAGATCCCGCAGGAGCTGGTAGCGGTCGCTGAAGCGCTGCGGGCTGGCCGTTCCAAAGTAGTTATGCGTGAGAGTGCTCACCCCGCCCTGCGTAGCCGGCGGCATCATCGGCATGTAGGACCCGCCTAGGAAGGTCGCACCCTGGACGCTCTGGTTGAAGGCCAGAAACGGTGGTAACAGGCCGGTGACGCCCTTCTCATACCCAATCACCGAGCCAATATGCGGAGTCTCTGCGGCGAGTGCCGGGTTCTGCGAATGTGAGGTCTGGATATAGAACTGACCCCTCTCATGCGCTGCTTCCCAGCTCGCGCAGCTTCGCAGCAGCAGCAAGTCGTTCGTCATTCCCGAAAGCTTCGGGAAATACGTCTTCGAAAGCGCCAGACCTCCGGAATACTGTGTGATCCGCGCGTCTCCAGGGTTCCACGCCCCGTCCTTCGGATCCCACGTGTCCATGTGGCTCGGCCCGCCATTCATGTTGATGAAGATGCAGGTCTTCGCCGTGTTTCTCGTCCGTACTCCACTCGTGGCGGTGATCTGAGCGTCCGCATGGACACTCAGCAGGCCCGCAGCCGACCCGAACAAAAAGTGCCGTCTCGTGAAAGGGGCGTGTCCCGCGCAGTTTTTACGATGCCGTATCATGTCCGCCCTCAATACTCAAAAGCAAAATCCAGCTTGTTGATGAGCGCCCATTGCAGATCGCTCAGCCACTGATAACGCGGTCCGCTCCGCCGCGACCAAACCAGATTCATCTCTGTTTCCGCGGGGTAGCGCGACAGCGTCGCCAGAAACAATCTGTTGATGGCATCCACATCTGACGGATACTTCGCGTCCACCTCACGCACCCGATTCGTGATCCCCACCGCCACAGCAGAATTGCCCAGTGACCGGTTCACATTGTTTGAATCGTTCATCATGTACAGCAAACCCAGAATCGTCGGCTCGGAAGCCCGGTCTACTGTCCACCAGTTACCACGTCCAAACTGATTCAGGAAATCCATCACCCGGGAATCAAAACTCGGCTCCGTCGGGTCGGGCATCTGGTTCGCAAACAGCAACGGCACGGCGCGTCCCGGCAACACCATCGGTTGTTCCGTGTGCGTCGCCGTCACAATCGTGTCGTACATCTGTTCCGCTGTCAGCCGCTTCGGCTGGTAGCGCGCAAAATAGCGGATGAAGGCCGGTTTCCAGTCGCCCTCGTAGCGACTCGAAAGCTGGTAGGTCTCGCTCAGCATGATCTGCCGGATCAGCGGCTTAAAGTGATACCCGTTCTGAATGAAGTAATCGGCCAGCTTCTCCAGCAGTTCCGGATTCGAGTTCTGCATTGGCCAGTCCCCAGGCGGCGGGTTATTCGGATCTACTCGGGCCATATCCCACGAATCGGGCGGATCCACAATCCCGTACCCAAACAGGTAACTCCAGATGTAGTTCACCGCAGCGCGTGCAAACTGACGGTCGCCCGTAACCATGCGCCCCAGTTCGTTCCGCCATTTGCCGTTGGTCGGCTCCGCTTTCGTCGTGAACATCACGGGACTCACCACGGCATCCACGCGCGCCGGCCGGCATCCAGGATTTGCGGGGTTCACCGAACCTGAATAGCTCCCCACACTGCGATCCACTACGCTAACCCGGGGCCGGAACCCGATCGGATCGTCGCTGAGCCGGACAAACTGCATTCGAGACAGAAACGCCGACATCTTCCAGAAATCAAGCCGCGTCCTCTTGCTCAGGTGCAGGTTGATCTTTTCCAGATGCGCCCGACCGTTGTGGCAGGAAACGCATTCGGTCTTGTACCCCAGGAACGAAGTCGTGATCTTCTCGGTGATGTTGTCCCAGGAATCCTGAATCGGTCCATTCAGATCCATCCACCGCGCAAAAAACTGCGTTCCGGGGGCCGAATCCACTTCGCCAGCGGACGAGATCAACTCCCGAACCCACTCGTCATACGCCCGGTCCTGGTCAAACAACTTGTGCACAAAGCCGTAGAACGTCTCTCGTGCGGGTACCGAAATGTTGTCGTGCGCCCTCGTTACCTTGTACCGATTGGTCAGAAACAGCGTCAACTGATCGGAATACGCCGGGGCCGCAAGCAACTCCTCCACCAGAACCGCTCTCTTGTCCAGGGTGCGGTCATCGAGAAAGCGCGCCGCCTGATCCGGACTCGGAATTCGTCCCGACAAATCCAGGTAAGCCCGCCGTAAAAACTCAGAGTCGGTTGTGGGCAGCGCCGGACTCACGCCATCGCTCGCCATCTTCCCGTAGATGGCCTGATCAATGAAATTAGCGCTCTGCGCCAGTTTCGTATCTGCCGCAATCAGGTTCGGTTTGAACTGGCGATTGATTTTGCGGTAGTTATTAAAAGCGCGATCCAGACCCAGGCTGGTCTCCAGCTCAGACCGCATTGCAGCCGGGTACGCAGGGCAGAATCCGTCCTGTGGCCCGTCCTGTGCCTGAACGGCCGACAAGCCTATGATTGCTGCTATTCCGAACCGTACGACCAGGGCCATATCGTTGGACACTAGGATACCACGCTTACAAAGTCTTACTGAAGCGCTTACCTGCGTTGCCACCCTGCCCCACTCCGACCCCAAAGCGTTATAAACTAGCCTGTAATGTTGCCCAGACATCTGCTGGTCCTGAGTACCCTTGCCCTGGCCCTCTTCGCCCAGGCGCCGCCCCCGGCCCGGCCGCCGGTTGCCCCTCGCAAACCCGGTGCCGTCCCCACCCGGCCCGCCGCGAAACCCGTTGCCAAAACTGCATCCCCGGCACCCTCTACCCAAAAAGACGACGAAAAGTTCGCCCAACGCATCGCCAAACTTTGGTCCCTCCAGCCCGTCAACAAGCCCGAAGTCCCCCTGGGCACCACAACCTCCACCAACCCGATCGACGCGTTTATCGCCCTCAAGTGGAGCGAAAATGGTCTCAAACCTGTCGGTCCCGCTGACAAAGCGACCCTGCTTCGCCGCGTCACCTACTCCCTCATCGGCCTCCCGCCCACTCCTGCCGAACAGAACGCTTTCCTCTCCGACGATTCTCCCGAAGCTCTCGATAAAGTCGTAGACCGCCTCCTCGCCAGTGAACAGCACGGAGTCCGCTGGGCCCGCCACTGGCTCGATGTCCTCCGCTACACCGATGTCGACGCCGGCATGCCTGCGGCTAACGGCATCCACTACTGGCGCGACTGGGTCATCAGCGCCCTCAATAAGGACATGCCGTACGACGAATTCGTCCGCGCCCAGCTCCTTGGCAGTCGTTACAAAGAGCACACCACCGTGACGGCCACCGGCTACCGTGTCCGCGTCGGTGGCCCACAGGAAGATACCTTCGCTCTCGGCTTCCTCGCCCGCGCCGCTCTCACCGGTGACGATAAGGAACAGGAACTTGCCCTCAACACGGTCGAGACAGTTTCCACCGCTTTTATGGGCATGACCGTCGGCTGCGCCAAGTGCCACGACCACAAGTTCGATCCCATCCGCCAGCGTGACTTTTACGCCATGAAGGCCATCTTTGATCCCCTCGTCGTCAAGACTGTGCCACTCGCCACGCCTTCTGAAATTTTCGCGAACGGCAAGCTGGTGGAGGCCTACCGGAGGAAGAAGGAGCCTGTTGACGACGCCATCGAGAAAATGATCGTCGGCTATCGCACGCGCCTCTACTCGGAACGCCTCGCCGAACTTCCCACCGATGTCCAGGCCGTCATGAACAAAGCGGAGCGCCTTCGCACGGCCGCCGAGCAGAAAATCGCCGACGACTATTTTCCGATCCTCCGCATCGACCCCAGCAAGATCAAAGAGGTGATGAAGCCGGAAGAAGTGAAGGAGTATAACGCTCTCATCAAGCAGCAGAACGACCTGCCGAAGCCCCCTGGCCTCGCCGCCTTCGTTACCGTTGAAGAGGATAGCCACCGGTTGAAGCAACCGACCTACATTCTCGACACCGGTGACCCGGCACACCCCATGAAGGACAAGCCTGTGGAGCCCGGCTTCCCCTTTGCCGCCAACGTCGATTTCCGCGAAGGCCGTCGCGAAGGCTTTGCCGACTGGCTAACCGGCCACGACAACCCTCTGTTCGCCCGCGTAGCTGTCAACCGCATCTGGGCGTGGCATTTCGGCGAAGGACTCCACCGCAACACCAGTGATTTCGGTGTCCTCGGTTCTACCCCCACCAACCAGAAGCTCCTCGACTATCTCGCCGCGGAGTTTGTGGCCCACAACTACAGCATGAAGTGGCTGCACAAACTCATCATTTCCTCCAACACCTACCAGCTGTCCTCGAAGGTCGAACCTGCGCTCGCTGCCGCCAATGCCGATGCCGACGCCCGCAACTCATACCTCTGGCACTTCCGGCTTGAACGCCTCGAAGCCGAACCTATCTGGGACACCATTCTCTCGATGGCGGGCGACCTTGACGATACCGTCGGCGGCAAATCCTTCTCCATCCTGAAGCCCGATCCGAAACGCCGGGAAGTGCTTCCCTCCGAGCGGGGGAATCGCCGTGCGGCCTACATGCGCCGGGGCTATATCCCGTCCACTGACGTGATGGCCAACTTCCTCCAGGCCTGGGACGTTGATGATGGCCGAACGCCGTGCCCCATCCGCACCCAGACCGTAACCGCGCCGCAGGCACTGTTTTCCATGAACGATGAACTGGTCGAAAAAGAGACCGCGAAGTTTGCTGATCGGGTTCTGAAGGAGGCCAATGGCGACGTGAAAGCTGCCGTCACTCTCGCCTTCCGCTATGCCATTGGACGCACACCTGTCGCTTCCGAAATGGATCGAGCCCTCACTTACCTCGACAACAGCCCCGACCGCATGAAAGGCTTCTCCTGGCTGCTGGTCAACCTGGACGAATTCATATTTGTGAGATG
>RGPS01000066.1 GCA_010084195.1 Terriglobia bacterium | reverse complement strand
TATCAGCGCCGCGCGGGCATTGAACACTTCATTGCGGTTGAAAACAAAAGCGCTTCCGTGAACCTTGTTTGTGCCAGACTTGGTAACCCAGTTGATGACCCCGTTCGAGGTGCGACCGTACTCAGCCGAGTAGCCCGAACTCTGCACCTTGAACTCTTCCATGCCTTCGACACTGACGCCGTTCATGGCCGGGTCATTACGGCGTTCGCTGTTCGATTCGGCCCCGTCCAGTTGTTCGCTCTGCCCGTCGAGCAGGCCACCGCCGATGCGAGGATTGTTGGCCGGTCCGATAACGCCGGGCGTCAGAATCACGAACGCAAGGTTACTTCGAACACTGCCGCCGCTGATAAATAGGGGCAGATCGGTAATAGCTTTGGTCTCCACCACCTTGCCCAGATTGCTGCCGTTCGTTTCCAGCAAAGGAGCGGCTGCGGTGACATCGACGCTCTGGTCGGTAGTCGCGATGGCCAGTGTGACGTTGACGTCTGAAACGGTCGCCACGTTCACACGAACGCCTGTTGTCTCGGATTTCCGGAAGCCGGAGCGCTCTACGGAAACGGTATAGTTGCCAACCTGCAGATAGGGGAAAGTGTAATTTCCGGCTTCGTCGGCAACGGCACGCTGTTTGGTCCCGGTGTCTACGTTGAGGGCCGTCACCGAGACGGTTGGTATTACAGCTCCGCTGGAATCGGAAACGGTTCCGCGGATGGTTCCTCTGGCCTGCGCAGTCAGTGTGGCAGCGGCGGCAAACAGACAGAGTATGACGCTTGAAACTTTTTGCATATTTTTCTCTTTCGGACTCGGTAAGAGTATATTTCACCCAGGCGTCTGCCACGCGGGGGGCGTGGATTGGGTGGTCCGGCGGGTTCGATGGCGAGTGGCTGCCCCGCGATTGTCCCGGTTGCGGGGCGCGTCCTTGCGGGGCTTTACCTGCGTGATCCGGATAGCGATTGGCCCGGTAAAATCAAAAAAGGCCCGCCGTGTGCCGCAGCGCAGACGGAAGCCCGTCTCCGGATGCTTCAGCTTCTTGACATTGCCGACTCTTCGGGAGATTTAGTCATCGATGCAGTGCAGAATTTGCATTGCGATCTCGCGGTCAATAGCCCGAAGATCGGCTCGGGCCTGGAGCGACCAGTCGATGCTGATCCGTTCCACTTCAATTCAGCCCGAACTCGCGAAGGATCTCGTCGTGCGGTATCCCTTCACCGCGTGCCAGCGAAGCGCGTGCCTGGGCGATCTCCGCCGCTGTCTCAGGCGTGATTGCTGCATCGTCAACCGGCGCTCGAGAGAGCGAAAGCGCAAGGGGTTCCGGTTCCGTCAGCACTTCAAGCAGGCTGCGCACTACGTTGAATTTTTCGACGGGCAGCGAGTCCAGAAGCTCATGGGCCTGTGATCGTTCGTGGTGTAGCTGGGTTTCCATTGCAGATTCCTTTCGTTGTCCTTAAAGGTCCGCCATCACTCGTCCGACCCTGGAGCGTTTCACCAGGCTGTCGAGAACGATCACCAGTCTTTTTGATCTTCATCGGAAAGCTGGTCCAGCTTTATTGTAGAGCCGGTGCAGTTCCGGTTGTGAATGGCAGCATCCATGTCCGTTTCTTTCCGTCCAGCCAGTTCGTCGATGCTGACATTGAGGATGTTTGCAATCTTGACAAGAGTGCCGGGCTGCGGCGTCGAGTCGCGTTGTCCCAGCGGGAATAGACGCGGGGGCGGTCTTATACCCGATGACGCAACGAGTCAAGCAAATGAACGGTACGCCCTTACTTACGGGGAGCTTCGGCTACCCGACGATACACGGTTTCGAACTCGGGCTTTGACCCACCGCCCCAGGTCGCAGTAGACCCGTACGACGTAGTTGGCACCTTGACGCCTCCCGGGGGGCCTGGGGTGTAGTCGGGATCCACCGTCTTCGCGGTGGATTCGGTAGTGACCTTTCGGGGCGCCGTCTTCGCTAACGGTCTGGCGTCCAGGCGCTCAATGTCGGCCTTCGCAACCGCCATTTGAGCGTTCTTCGAGACCACCAGAATCCGGTCTTCATTAACTTCATCGAGCTTCACGATCAACGGTTCACTTACGCCTTTGCGGTAGATGCGAACCTCGACCCCGTGTTTCAGATCCTGAACTTTAGTCCAGGAGTTATCAGCTCCGAGGAGGACGGGAACGGCCAGCAAAGCAAACAGAAAGAAGCGCGTCACAGCCCGAGTTTATCAGTTTTCCCGGTGCCTGCTACTCCGGGTCGGCAGGCGCGGTAACCAGGAACCCGATCTTCTCCGCAATCGCTCTCACCTGAGGTGCCACTTCGGCGTAGCGCTCTTCCGGAAAGCGAAGCAGCGGGGCCGAAATGCCGATGGAGCCGATGATGGCACCGTCTCTGTCGCGAATCGGAGCCGCGACACAGCGGACACCTTCCTGGAACTCCGCATCATCGGACGCATAACCATTCTGGCGAATCTTTTCGCAGGCACGCGCCAACTCCGTGATAGACGTTACGGTGTGCTTTGTGTGCGCCGGCAGGGTTCGGGTGCCATACAAGGCCTTCAATTCTTCCAGCGTGAAATCCGCAATCAGCGCCTTGCCGTGGGACGTGCAATAGAGCGGTACCAGTTCACCCGTCTGGCCCGACACGGCGATCACCTGACTACAGGCGACGTGATCCACAAAGAGCGCATTCCGACCTTCGCGAACGGCCAGATGGGCTGTCTCGTTAGTGGCCAGCGTCAGGGCCTTCAGTTGCTCATGGGCAACGCTGGCCAGCATGTTGCTCCAGTCATAGTTGCGTGACAGCCGCCACACGGAAGCGCCCAGAATGTAATCCTTGCCGACGCTTGGGTTGGCCAGATACCCGCGCCGCTTGAGCGTATTGGCGAGGCGGAAGACGCTGCTGCGGTCAATGCCGAGGATGGCAGTGAGTTGGCCGAGCGACATGGAATCCTTCGAGCGTGCCACTGCTTCCAGGATCACCAGACCGCGATCCAGGCTTTGAATGGACGGGGTCTCGCGAGGGGCTTTTTTAGCCCGACGCACTACAACAGGGGTGGTTGTCGACATTTGTCAGGGTTCAGGGGTAGACCGTTTGGAATAACTACTGTATTGCATATTGCGCAATGAATGCAAGCACCCCATCAGCTGCCGTCAGAAAACAGCTACCCCCCGGAATACAGGCGCGCACATCGAATCAGTTCGGCAGCGTACTTCGGGACCGGACCCTCAGCGTCATAGGGCTCCATTTCCATGGAAACGAAGCCCCGGTACCCGCCGTTGGCGAGAATGCCAAAGAGTTTGGTCCAGTCGGCGGGCTCGCGCTTGCCGTCAGGCGTTGCCATCACGGTTTTGATGTGCGTGGTGGCAGCAAAGGGGGCGCAGCGCTCAGACTCGGCGTAGCCATCTTTGCGGAAGTTGCCACAGTCCAGATTCAGCTTCGCCCAGGGGTGTTTTACCTTGTTCAGGATCGTGAACAACTGGTCGGCGGTACGGGTTAGTTCATCGTCATTTTCGAGGCCCATGATGACGCCCCGTTCGGCCCCATAGTCGAGGAGGGGTTTGTAGACTTCGACGGCCCATTCCACGGCCTGAGCTTCGGTCGCGCCCGCAGCGATGCCGCCACCAAAGACGCGAACCTGGCCGGCACCGAGCTTTTCGGCAATATCCACCCACTTCTTGCCGTACGCGATTTCCTTTTGGCGCAGCTCCGGCGTAGCCTGGGCCATCTTGACCGGCGAGCCGACGGTGTAGATTTGCACGCCGTTCTTGTGCGCGGTGCTCCGCAGCGAAGCCAGCCACTGGTTTGTCGGATTGGCCGGCGTCTGGCGCACCATTTCCGAAATCTCCTGGGACTTGATGCCGGGCTTGAAATTCAGCATCGGGGGAACCCAGTACGCCGTCAGGTCCACACCTTCCAGGCCATAGTCGGCGGCATAGCGAACCACGTCTTCGTAGGTGAACTTCCCCGTTTCCAGTTGAGGCCGGAAGGACATGGCCACCACGCCCGGGCGGAGGCGCCCCTTGTACGAAGCGGGAGTTTTCGGAGGATTGGCGGCCACCACCTGCTGCGCGCTCGCAGTCATGGCAGACACCTGGGCCCCGACAACCAGGGCAGGGACGGTTTTCAGCAGTTCGCGACGCTTCATAGTTGTGAAGTGTATCGCAAATGGAGTGGCTGCGGACTACAGGGAGGCGTAGGCTGCCCGTTCAAAGTCATTCAGCATGCCGACGGCTTCCTTATCCACAAAGGGCAGGAACTGCATCATGATGACGCCGCAAACGGCCCGCTTCGGATCCAGCCAGTAAAACGTGTTGTACAAACCGGCCCACGCGAGGCTTCCTGCCGAGCGCCCGCCGGGGTAGGCGGTGGTATTGATGAGAAAGGCGAGACTCCATTTTTCGCTGTGTCCTGGCTGGATGTCGACGTCCGCCGAGGACTGGGGGGCAAAGCTCTTCATTTTTCCCGCAGTGAGCGGACCAATCTGATTCACTCTCAGGCTCGCCACCGTTTCCGGCTGCAGGACCCGGGTGCCGCCGCGTGCGCCATTGCCCAGGATCATCTGCATGAACCGGGTGTAATCCGCAACCGTAGAGTAGAGCCCGCCACCGCCATTGTAGAATTTTGGGGGTTCCGGGAGCTTCCGTTCGCGCTGCTTGAGCAGGCCATCGGCGGGGTCGCGATCATACCGGGAGACGAGGCGTTCAAACTTCGCGGCAGGCAGGATAAAGCTGGTATCCGTCATCGCCAGAGGCTGCAGAATATTGGCCTGGCAATAAGCTTCCAGTGAGAGGCCACTAACGGCCTCCACGAGACGCCCGACCCAATCAATACCCTCCCCGTACTGCCAGCGTGTGCCCGGCTCAAACATGAGGGGCTGCAGCGCGTCCGCAGGCAGGCCCGGCAGGGTGCTGTACCGAAACATGTCGGCGTCCCAGAGGGAATAGCAGAAACCCGACGTGTGGGTCAACAGGTGGCGCAGCGTAAGGGCCGTCCTGGCGGGACGGAAGCGGGGCACGTTGTTCTCAAAACCGTCCAGCACCTGGGGCTTCGCCAATTGGGGCAGGAACCTTGCCACGGGCTCGTCCAACCGAAGTTTTCCCCGTTCCACCAGTTGCAGGGCTGCTACGGAAGCAATGGCCTTGGTCATGGACGCGATGCTGAAGATGGAATCCGGCTGCACCGCAACACCCGAGGTATCGCGAGTGCCGAACGCTCCCTGGTAGAGAGTCTCATGACCATTGGCAAACATGGCGACCACGGCGGGGATGCGGCGCACTTCCACGCCGTGGCGAAGAACGTCGTCGATTTTTGGCTTCGCCGGGGCAGCCAGCAATGCGCGGCCCGCCGCTGCGCTCGCAGCCCGGGTGAAGTCCCTGCGGTTTACCGTAGCCATTGGGCCATTGTAATCAGGGCCTGGCGGCAGCGCGGCTGAACAACACAAGGCTGGGAGCCTCGGACCGGGCCGCCACAATATCGGGATAGCCATCGCCATCAAGGTCGGCAACGGCGAGGCCGTAGATGGCACCCTGACTATCACCAAAGGGGGTCCGCGAGTAATGGCGACCAGTCGCGTCATTGAAGTAGACCGCGCCGGGAGCCTTCACATAGCCCACGATGATTTCGGGATGGCCGTCTTTGTTGAGGTCAGCGGCGAGCATGGCATAGGGCAGGGCTTCCTTGCCGGCGATTTCAACGCCTCCGGCGACTGTGCCTTTACCCTGATTGAAATAGACGTACAGCCCAACGTCTTCATGACAGGCAGCAATATCCAGCCGACCATCGTCATCGAAATCAGCAACCGCCATCGCACGCGTGGAAGATGCCGAGGGGCCAAAGGGTTGCTTGTTGCCGAATGCGCCTTTACCGTCATTGATGTAGATCACGCTCTGGCAGGCATCGCGGCAAGCCACGATCACGTCATTCACCCCATCACCATTCATATCGGCAATCAGGATGGTGGATGAAGTCTCAGGACCCAGCGGGCGGCAGACAAAATGAGCTTTGCCATCGTTCATGCAGATCTGGCTGGGGCCCGGACGGTTGGCTACGGCGATATCGGGGGCGCCGTCCCCGTTGAGATCGCCGACAGCGATATTGCGGGTGGGCCATTTGGGATCCCCGAAAGTGCCGCCCGGGATGAAGTGTCCTTTGCCGTCGTTCAGCAGGATAATTTTGGGGTCGGGACGGTCATTGCTGATCACAATATCCATGTCACCGTCCCTGTCCAGATCGGCGAGAGCTCCGGTATAGCTGCGGTCGGCCGGATTCGGAAGTTCGGGGCCCGGCGTGAAGTGTCCCTTGCCATCGCCCAGGAGGACCACGTCCTTCAGGGGCCAGTGCCGACCTTTGGCCAGCACGATATCGGGAATCCCGTCGCCGTTTACATCCCCAATGCCGGCGTTGGCGCTGGTTTCCGACACGGTCTCCAGCGGGACAGCTTCGAAGACGCGGGTTGGAGTTGCAGCCATGGTGGTAAGGGCACCAAGAAGCGTCACGGTGAAGAGACGGAAACCATACATACTCCAACTCTAGTAGAATGGCTTCCGGTCCTATGAAACTGCTCGCACTTCTCACACTGGCCCTTCCACTCCTGGCACAACAGCATGGAACCGACCCCGTACAGCTGGATACCGGGGCGCGCATTTACAGCGCGAACTGTAGTGTTTGCCATGGACCGGACGGGGATCAGGTCTCCGGCGTGGAACTGAAGCGAGGGAAATTCCGGCGCGCTTCCACGGACGACGAACTGGCGAAGATCATTCAGACCGGGATCCCCGGCACGGCCATGCCGCCGAACGCAATCGGCAGCGGCAACCTGGTGGCGCTGGTGGCCTACCTCCACGCGATGAGAGATTTCAAGACGAAGAAAGTGGCCCTCGGCAACGCCGCCGGCGGCAAGGTAGTGTTCGAAGGCAAAGGGGGTTGTACCGCCTGTCACCGCGTGAATGGCAAGGGCTCCCACATGGCGCTGGACCTGAGTGACGTGGGTGCGGTCCGCACGCCGGGTTACCTGGAAGATGCCCTGCTGGAACCCGAGACCGTGAATCTGCCGCAGCACCGGTACATCCATGCCACCACCCTCAGAGGCGAGAAGGTCAGTGGTCGCCGGATGAACGAAGATACCCTCACCCTCCAGATCATCGATTCGAACGAACGCCTGCGCTCCCTCACCAAAGCCGACCTCCGCAGTTACGAAATCGAAAAAGAAACCCGTATGCCGAATTACCGCGACAAGCTCACCGCCACAGAACGTGCCGACGTGATTGCCTGGCTGGTGTCGTTGAAAGGTTCCGCAAAATGAAAAGCCTGCTCTTCTTCACGACAGCCGTCGCCCTGACCGCCCAGGCAACGCCGGACCAGCTCCTGCACGCCGACAAAACCCCCGCGAACTGGCTCACCTACTCCGGCAACTACAACGGGCAAAGACATAGCCCGCTAACGCAAATCACCCCCGCGAACGCCAAAGACCTCGAAATGAAGTGGGTCTTTCAGGCGGACACCCTGCAGAAGATGGAAGCCAGCCCCATCGTGGTGGATGGCGTCATGTATTTCACGCAGGCCCCCAATGACGTGGTCGCGGTCGACGCCAAAACCGGGCGCATGTTCTGGATCTACCAACACCGTGTCTCACCGGACGCGCGACTTTGTTGCGGCCAGGTCAATCGTGGCCTCGCCATTCACTTTGACAAAGCGGGCGACACACTGTTTCTGGGAACGCTGGATGCCCGCCTGATAGCGCTCGATGCGAAGAACGGGAAAGTGCTTTGGGATACCCAGGTGGCCGACCCCAAACTGGGCTACTCCATCACCGAAGCCCCGCTGGTGGTGAAGGACAAGGTCATCCTCGGTCCGGCAGGCGGCGAGTACGGCATCCGCGGCTTCTTCGCCGCCTGGGACGTGAAAACCGGCAAGGAACTTTGGAAGGTTTACACCGTCCCCGCCGCCGGTGAACCCGGCGTGGAAACCTGGTCCGGCGACTCCTGGAAACATGGCTCAGCCGCCAGCTGGAACACCGGTTCTTACGATCCCGACCTCAACCTCGTCTACTACGGCACAGGTAACCCCGGCCCCGACTGGAACCCCGACGTCCGCCTCGGCGATAACCTCTACAGTTGCTCCGTCCTTGCTCTTGATGCCGATACCGGCAAGCTCAAATGGCACTTCCAGTTCACCCCGCACGATGCGGCTGACTGGGATGCCGCGATTGTCCCCATCCTGGCCGATATCGACTGGAAGGGTGCCCGCCGCAAGGTCCTGTTGTCGGCCAATCGCAATGGCTTTTTCTATGTCCTGGACCGGACCACAGGTAAGTTCCTCCAGGGTACGCCGTTCGTCCACCAGACCTGGGCGGCAGGCCTTGATGAGAACGGCCGACCGATCCGTTTGCCCAACACCGAGCCCACCGTGGAAGGCACCAAACTCTACCCGGGGATGCAGGGCGGCACCAACTGGTATGCGCCTTCTTTCAGCCCCCGCACCGGCCTCTTCTACGTATCTGCCTGGAAGGACTACTATTCCTTCTTTTCCAAACTCCCGGTGACTTTCAACGAAGGGCAGATGTACTTCGGCGGTGCCACTAAGTCTGCGGTGCAGCCCATCAAACGCGGCCCGATCAACAGCTGGACAGACGTAGCCGGACACGGCGAAGTGATCGCGCTGGACCCGCAAACAGGCAAAGAGAAGTGGGCCTTTAAGATGCACGACGTCACAGATTCCGGCCTGATGACCACGGCCTCTGACCTGCTCTTCACCGGCAGCCGGGAAGGTTACTTCTGGGCTCTCGACGCACGGACGGGAGTCCCGCTCTGGCATGCCATCACCGGAGGCCAGATCTCCGCCGCACCGGTGTCTTACATGGTGGATGGCAAGCAGTACATCGCCATCTCCGCCAACCACTCTGTGTTTGCTTTTGGACTCAGGTAAAGGAAACGAACATGCGCACTCGACGTCACTTCCTCGCCACCGCAGCAGCCCTCCCCGCCCTGGCCCAAAAGCCCAATCCCCTGGACCGCCTCGCAGTCCTCTCCTGGAGCTTCCGCGACGCCTTCGCCAACACCCGGGCGAAGAACGGCTGGGTGCCCGACACGGACCTCGACATCATGGACTACCCGGCCATGATCGCTGACCGTTACGACATCCATAACGTCGAAATCCAGACCATGTATCTCAAACAGGACGCGACGTTTATCAAAGACCTGCGGGGCCGCCTCGATGCCGTGAAATCAAAGCTGGTCAGCATTGCCGCCGAACCCCCAACCGCAGTGAATGAAGCGCTTGGCGGAGACGATGAAGCAGCGCGTGCCAACGCGGTAGCGGTCAACAAGACCTGGATCGATTTCTGCGCCAACATCGGCTGCCCCATCCTGATGATCAATCAGGGTAACCTCCACGAGAACCTCGCGCCCCTGACCGAGTCCGCGAAGAAACTTGTGGAATACGGCAACACGAAAAAGGTGACCATTACGGCCGAACCGAGGGGCACCTCAGGACGTCAGCCAGACCGGCTCATTCAAGTGATGAAGGAGTCGGGCATGAAGGCGACGCCGGACATGGGGAACTTCGCCGACGATGTCCGCGAAAAGGGCCTCCGCGACATGCTCCCCTTCGCCGCCGGAACCTGTCACACCCGCTACAACCCCACGCGCTTCGATCTGGCGAAACTCATGCAGATCACGAAGGATGTGGGCTACAAGGGTTTATACACGATCGAGGCCGGCTTCAGCGGAGATCCGTACGTCCAGGTGCAACTGGTGCTCGACAATATCGTGAAGCATTTGTAGTCGGGTTCGTCGCCGCTCAAAGGAGGGGCTCTACATCCCGAGCGCCTGAAATCCGCCGCACTTTGCGGGCCGCACGAACGCTGTCGGGTGCAATATAAACCCAAATCTCACGAATATCCTGGCCGTCTTCAAGGGACAGTTTGAAGTGCTTCATGCGGACTACAGGTTGCGCTCGAGTTCTCTTTCCTCCCGCTCCAGTTGCGCAAAGAACTCATCGCCGTCGATTCCCTCACCGCGCCGAAGCGAATATAGCCCAGCTGCGATCCCGCTCCGAATCTCTTGCTTGCGATGCTCGACCAGTTCGTCACGTTCGGCCAATAG
Source organism: Terriglobia bacterium (assembly GCA_010084195.1). Taxonomy (GTDB): domain Bacteria; phylum Acidobacteriota; class Terriglobia; order Bryobacterales; family Bryobacteraceae; genus BOG-234. Next base: position 18,363 of record RGPS01000066.1, on the reverse strand, counting down.
CCGCAGAGCTTCCCCGACAACCTGGCTGGCAGAATGGTAGCGTCCGCTGTCCAACTTCAACTGGACAAATGCCGCCAAATCAGCGGCAAGAGTAATATTCATCGCGTGCGGCATGACAGGAACCCTCTCGAAGCAGCGCTACTTCATAACCGATAAATACTGTGCCCACGGGCCAACTTCACTCTTGTACCTCTTCGCCATCACGCGGCTGATCTGGAGCAAATGAGCCATATCATGCGCCGTCCAGGTGGCGAGAAGCTGGCGAGCCGTTACCAGACCAAAGGCCGGGTGTGTGCCCTGCCGTTCCAGATGCGCTTCGGTTAGTTGAAGGGCGCGGAGTCGGGTCAGGTTCTCGGAGCGCAAGACACTGAACTCGCCGAGGAGACTTTCAAGCGAGGGCTGTTCGCCCCTGTGAAATTGAGCTTCGCGGTCAAAGGGCGCAAAAGGCTTAGCCGGACCGTGTTCCAGGATGATCACCAGCCGCTCCATCCAGTCCGCCTTGTCGCCATGGATCAGGTGCCCCATCACAGCGTACGGGCTCCACGTATCCGGGCCCTCCGTCGCAGTTGTCCAGGCTTCCGGAAGATCCCGAAGCAGGGCGTCCAACACCGCTGGTGTTCGACTCAGGAGCGCCAAAGATTCACTGAGGAAAGGAGGTGTCATTTCCCTGCTTACGCCGCGGCAGCGTCTTCAGCAAAAAAACCATCCACCAGATCCAGAATCTCCCGTGGATCTTTCGCGTGATAAATCGAAACGCGCAGCGCAGCGCCGCCCCGAATGCCATGCGTAAAATACGTGGCGAACTGCTTCATCTTGCCCAATGCGTCGTCTTCAAGACGATCGATCAGCATGTTGTAGTACAGCCGCATCATGTCGTACCGGTCCTGATGCGACGGCTCGTCATAACTGCCCGTTTCGAGGTACTGCGCAAGTTGTCGGAAGATCCACGGGTTCGAGGCCGCTGTACGGCCCACCATGACGGCATCGCAGCCCGTTTCCTGCACCATGCGAACGGCGTCCTCAGGCGTGATGATATCGCCGTTGCCGATCACCGGAATCTTGACGGCTGCTTTGGCTGCTGCGATCCGGCTCCAGTCGGCTTTTCCGCTATAGCCCTGTTCGCGGGTCCGCGGGTGGAGCGCCACAGCCTGCAACCCACAATCCTCAGCAAGCTTCGCCATCTGCACCATCACCAGTTCCTGATCATTCCAGCCGGCGCGGAATTTGCAGGTAAACGGAATCGAGATAGCCTTCCGGACCGTGGTGAGAATATCTTCCACAAGGGGCAGATCCCGCAGGAGACCGGACCCGCCATTGCACTTCACCACCTTGTTGACGGGACAGCCGAAGTTGATATCCAGAATGTCGAAGCCGAGGTCCTGACAGACTTTCGCGGCATCTGCCATGATCTTCGGATCGGCCCCAAACAACTGTGCAGAAATCGGGTGCTCGGATTCATCAAACCCCAGATACCGGGCAATCGTGCGGTTGGGCTTCTTCGACTCCGAGTGCCGCATCTGCGCGCTGACACCATGGGAGCTGGTGAACTCCGTCATGATGAGGCCGCAGCCGCTCAGGTTGCGGATAAATCGTCGAAATACCGTATCGGTGACACCGGCCATAGGTGCCAAAACGGTCGCCGGCGCAATGTTGAGCGAGCCAATCTGAAATTGTCGGGGAAAGTTCAAACTATCAGTTTAGCGTCCGGCCATCCCCGACTTTGCCGCAACCTGCTGCAAAGCCACCAGCGCCGCATAGGCCGACGCCCGTACTTCCGCGTTCTTGTCCTCCACGAGGGGTTGTAAAACTGGCAAATTTGCCGGATCCCCAATTTTCCGCAGCAGCCACGCGCCCGCCCGCCGAAACCGGGGATGCGGATGCTTCACAAATCTTTTCAGGCGCTCTGATTGCAACGCTGGCTGGTGCCCCTCCGGATCCAGCAGAAACAGAGCATAAGCGGCGTTGGCCGCTACACGATGATGCAGGTCTTCCAGCGCTTTACCGAAAATCGCGGCCGAATCTGCATCTGCGTGGCCCCACAGCGACTGAATCGTGTTGGCCCGAACCCGCGCATCGCCATCCCCGGCTAACTGCCCCAGAACCTCAGGCTTGTCCACCTTACGGCTCAGCAGAAGAGCAGCCTTCGACCGAACGTGCGCGTCGTCATGCGCCATCGCCGCGCGCAATGTCGGATACAAAACCTCCGCAGGCGCAATGGCAGCCAGCAGTTCCAGCAACCGCTCCACAACCGGCAGCTTCAGCTTCCCTGCCCCGCACTCCACCCCCAGCGCGGCAGCCAAATCCGCAGCGAACTCCGGTTTGTCTGCCGCAATGCGAAACGCTGCCTCCAGCGCCTGAGGCGTGGGGCAGCGTTTCGGATCACAAATGGCTTCGACGGTGTCAAACGGGACAGTGTCGAAGGGCACTTTACACCATCGGGCCCGGAGGCGGAGCTACCTTCCGCTTGCGCGGAGCAGCTGCCTTGCGAGGTTTCCTCGCAGCCGCCACCGTATTGCCATTCACTTCCGGTCCGGCCACCTTCTTCGCACCCTTTTTCACGCGGGGCGAGTGGGCAGTCGGCTGGCCGGCAACAAACGGCTGAGGCTCGTCGATCTCTTCGTCTTCATCAATGATCGGCTGCGGTTCCGGTTCCGGCAGGGCTGGCGGATGGAACTCAGCTCCCAGGAACACGATCAACCCGCGCTCTTCGTCCGGATCCATGCGGACCACGGTCTTATCCTGCGCGTAGTTCAGGAATTCCGTGAACTCCTGGAAGCCATAAGCTTTCCAGTCGAACTCCGGCACTTCCTCGCGAACCCAGCTCAGCAGATCGTCCACCGAGGCACCATCTTCCATCTCCAGACGATGGATTTCCAGCACATCCCGAAGTGCCGGCAAACCCTCTTCAGGTCGCACCGACTTCTCGGGAGCCAGACCGCGTTTCCGCTGAATCATGTAGCGGCCTTCACCGCCGGTGACATGGATCAGGTCGGCTTTGCGCAGACGTTCAATGAAATCAGTAAAGGACCCCGCACCGTAGGCGCGCTCGTTGAAGCTCGAATCCAGCTGCAGCATGGTGGATTTCAACAAGCCCAGCTGCGGCCGTACTTCGCGACGGTCGAGAACCTGCAACGCACGCTCCACCAGCGGCATGGCCTGGTGCAGATCAAGAGCCGGCGGACGACGGGAACCACCACCACTGTGCTGCCCCTGCTGACTACCACCCTGCTGCCGGTCGCCCTGATGGCGATCACCCTGCTGCCGGTCACCCTGCTGCCTGTCACCCTGATACCTGTCGCCCTGATGGCGCTCGCCCTGGTGGCGCTCGCCCTGGTGGCTACCCTGACCCTGATGGGAACGGTTATAGTCCCGATCACGCCCCTCCTGCATGGGAGGTGGCGCGGAAACTGCAACTGCCGGAGCAGCCTGGGTCATCGCCGAAGCGATCACTTCGCCTTCCATCACGATGATGGGCTGCGGGGTTTCTTCACCTTCCACAGCATCTGCCGCGCCATCCGCAGCCACGGCGACTGCCGCGACGGGCTGAGCCTGCGCCACCGGAGTGGAGAAGGGGCCGGCCGGGAACGTCCGCTGGTGCTGCTGCCGCGTAGGCCGCGAGTAATCGAGCATCGACTCGTAGCTGATGAACTCGTGGCAGTTCTTTTGCAGGATGGTGCTGGTGAAGGCTTTGCCGCCAACCACAAACACTGTCTTGTCGTACTGCTTCAGTTTGTTCACCAGCGCAATGAAGTCGCTGTCGCCACTGACGATCGCGAACGCATTGATGTGGTCGTGCGTAAACGCCATTTCCAGCGCATCGAGCGCCAGATTAATGTCCGCGCCATTCTTGTCACCACGGGGCGACGGGTCGCGCTGGACCATCTGGACTGCATACTCAGAGAGCTGACGCGTGGAATTCTCCAGCCGCCCCCAGTTGGCGTAGGCGATCTTGGTGATGATCTCGCCCCGCTCTTTCATGGCTTCCAGAACAACTGAAACGTCGAACTCACGTTGCAGGGTACTCTTCACCCCGATCTCGATGTTGTCGAAATCGATAAATACTGCTATTTTCAGATGCTTTTCCGTTTCGGCTTTGGCATAGCCTCTGGATTCCTGAGGCCGATCGCCTCCGCCTTGCCTGTCGTAGTGGCGCTGACGCATTTTCACTCCCGAACCGCTCTGCTATGCGCAGGCGGCGATTATATTTACGATGGATTCGAGCGGAGCTCCAGGCTGAAAAACTTTAACGACACCCTGCCGTTCCAGTTCCCTGGCATCTTCATCCGGGATAATCCCGCCGACCACCACTTTGACGTCTGACATCTCTTTTTCACGCAGCAACTCAAGTACCTTCGGTACGATGACGTTGTGCGCTCCGGAGAGAATCGAAAGCCCGATTACCCGCACATCTTCCTGCAGGGCCGCGTTGACAATCATTTCCGGAGTCTGTCGTAAACCAGTATAGATGACTTCCATGCCCGCATCGCGGAGTGCCCGCGCGATTACCCTCGCGCCCCGGTCATGACCATCGAGACCGGGCTTCGCAACGAGTACTCGTATGGGTGGCTTCATCCTTGAATTGTCAGACAGCTCTGTTTATATGACTGGTCTCTCTGTCCACGCCCCAAAGACGTCTCGCAGCGCGGAGCATACTTCTCCGAGAGTAGCGTATGCCCTCACGGCGTTTGTCAGAGGGACCATCAGGTTGTCTGCGCCACGGGCTGCCTCGCGCAGTTCGTCGAGGCAGTGGGCAACCGCCGCAGCATTCCGGCGGGAGCGCAAACTCTTCAGCTTCGCCACCTGCGCTCGCCCCGCCTCTTCCCCGATCCGCAGCGTCGCCACCGGGACCTCCGTCTCGTTGCGAAAGCGGTTCACCCCCACCACCACGGCATCCCCGGCTTCGACCTTCTTCTGGAACGCATAGCTGGCGTTGGCAATTTCCAGCTGGGGATAGCTCTGCTCAATGGCAGGAATCATGCCGCCCATGCCATCAATCTTCGCGATGTACTCGCGGGCCTTCGCCTCCAGTTCGTCGGTGAGTTGCTCTACATAATGACTCCCGCCGAAGGGGTCCGGGACTGCAACAACGCCACTCTCGTATGCAATCACCTGCTGGGTGCGCAGCGCCAGGGTGGCCGCCGCCTCGCTCGGCAGGGCCAGCGCTTCATCCAGCGAATTTGTATGCAGTGACTGCGTACCACCCAGCACCGCAGCCATCGCTTGTACGGCCGTCCGCACAACATTATTATAGGGCTGTTGCCACGTGAGGGAACAGCCGGCTGTCTGCGCGTGGAAGCGGAGTTTGAGGCTCCGCTCGTCTTTCGCCCCGTAACGTTCGCTGACCAGCAAAGCCCACAGCCGCCGTGCGGCACGATACTTGGCAATTTCTTCGAAGAAATCGTTGTGCGCATTAAAGAAGAAGCTGAGGCGGGGCGCAAAGTCGTCGATATGCAGGCCTCGTTCGATGGCCCAATCGGCGTACTCAATGCCGTCCCGCAGCGTAAAGGCAAGTTCCTGCGCCGCCGTCGAGCCCGCCTCCCGAATGTGATACCCGCTGATGGATATCGGATTGAAGCGTGGCGTGTAGCGGGTAGCGTATTCGATGGTGTCAGTCACCAGCCGCATCGACGGTCGGGGAGGGTACAGAAACTCCTTCTGCGCAATGTATTCCTTCAGGATGTCGTTCTGCAGAGTGCCCGAAAGCCGCGCCGGGTCGGCCCCCTGCTTTTCCGCCGCCGCCAAATACATGGCCCAGATGACGGCGGCGGGCGAATTGATGGTCATTGAGACCGACACCTCGGCAAGGGGAATCCCCTCGAACAGGGTCTCCATGTCTTCGAGGGAGGAAACCGGAGCCCCGCACTTGCCCACTTCGCCTTCTGAGATGGGGTCGTCGGAGTCGTAGCCCATCAGCGTGGGCAGGTCAAAAGCAACGGACAAACCGGTCTGTCCCTGCGCCAGCAGGTAGCGGTAACGCGCGTTGGTCTCTTCCGGAGTCGAGAAACCGGAGAATTGCCGCATGGTCCACAAGCGCTTCTGGTACATCGTCTCGTGGATACCGCGCGTGTAGGGAAAGGTGCCCGGTTGGCCCGGCGTCAGCATGAACCCGATTCTATCTCTGGCCTGTCACTCCGTGCCGCAGGCCCTGATGCAGACCAGCAGCCTGCGTGCCCGGAGAATTTGGCCGCGCGTGAGGCGGTCTTTTTAGTCAGGCCGCACTCTGTTCTGTGGTTCGGCGGCTAACCGTTCGATTTGTGGTTTTGCGAAGCATTTTTCAGTTAATACAGGGCTTCTGCTACGCTTATCGAAAGTAATTGCGAAATCCGGGGAGGCAGGCATGAAAAAGTTCGCGTTGTTGTTGCTTGTGTGTACGTCGGCTGCTGTGGGACAAACTGCCCCCACCCACCGCTTCAGTTCTGTTGGGGCCCTCACACGACCGAGCGGGTCTCCGGCGGCCGAAATTGGCCTGGACTACCTGCGGGCTTCCGCCGGGGAGCTGAAGCTGGACGCGCCCGGTATCTCCGGCGCTTACCTCGCCACCCAGTACAAGACTGACCACAACGGGGTCACGCACCTGATTTTCAAGCAACAGTTCCGTGGCATGAATGTCCTGAATGCCGAGTGGACCATCAACATTGACCGGGATGGGCAGATCCTCAACTCCGGGGGCATGCTCTTTAACGCGCCTGCGGACGACATGCCCCTGCCCGGTCCCACCACCATTCTGGAGGCGGCGCGCTCGGCCCTGCGGACCGTCAATCCGAAACTCGCGGAGACTTTCGCACCACGAACCAGCGTCCGGCGCACCGAGATGCAGGGTGCCATCCGACTCTCCGCCCCGGGCCTCCCCGAGGATATGGAAGGCGAGTTGGTCTGGTACGCGGTCCGGGGCCTGGTTCGCCCGGCATGGCTCATCTACCTGACGGACGAGGACGGCTACAGCCGCTACGCCACTGTGGTAGACAATGACAGCCGCAAGACGCTGGCGATCCAGCCTCTGACGCTTTTTCAGGCCCCGCAGAAAGGCCTGGTATTTGAACGGGAAAGCCCGCAACCGAACCCCAATCCAGGAACGATTCTGACCGCAGCGCCCCCCATTGTGCCGCGCACTCTGCAGCCTCTCACCGGCGATATCAAGGCCTCACCGCTGGGGTGGATCTCCACGAACCGGACCGAGGGGAACAACGCCGTGGTGGGAGAAAACCTGCTCGGAACGCGCTTCCTGACGACGCCCGACATGACGTCCGCCCCGAACGGCGATTTCAGTTTCCCGCTGCTGCTGGGCCCCGGCTCCATGAACAGTCTGGCCTACAAGGATGCCGCGAACGTCAACCTCTTCTACTGGATCAACCGCACCCACGATCTGCTCTACCTGAGCGGCTTCGACGAGCCGGCTGGAAACTTCCAGCAGGATAACTTCGGCAAGGGTGGCGCAGCCGGCGACCCCATCTACGCATACTCGCATTTCGGGGCAGCCAATCCCGGCACCACCGCCCAGTTCCTGAATGCTTTCTTCACTCGCCGCAGTGTGAATGACGGGGCGCAATCGATGATCGCCATGTTCATTGGCCGCCCCGGGCCTGCCGATACGCTGCCTCCCGCGAACTTCTTTACAGATGGTTCGCTCGATTCCGGCATCATTATCCACGAGTACACTCACGGCGTGAGCGGACGGCTGGCAAGGCAGTCTTACACCACCTTTCAGGGTGCCGCCATGGGCGAGGCATGGAGTGATTTCTTTGGTCTGGAATTCCTGCTGCCGGCCGGAGCCCCGCCCGATGGCTACTACCCAACAGCAGAGTACTTCGACCAGACCTTTGGAGTGGGCGATTTCCGAACCCGGCCGTACACCACCGACATCGCCACCAACCCTCTCACCTTTGCCCACCTCGGCAATGTGAACTACTACCCGGAGGTCCATGCCGATGGAGAGATCTGGTTCCTGGCGCTGTGGGAAGCCCGCTCCGCGCTGATTCAGCAGTTCGGTGACGCCGAAGGCCGCCGCCGCATTCGCATGCTGGCGCTGGACGGCATGAAGCTCTCACCTCCGGCCGCGACCATGGTCGATATGCGGGACGCTGTGCTGCTTGCTGATCGGGTGGATTTCAAAGGTGCCAGTCAGGACCAGTTATGGGCTGCCTTCGCCAAACGCGGCCTCGGTGCCACCGCTTACAGTTCCAGCGGCATGACGGTCCATGTGGTGCCGTCGTTTGACCTGCCGTCCGCGACAGGTCGGCTCAAATTTTATGACGACCCATTCATTATCGGCGAATCGGTGCGAGTCATCCTGCAGGATTCGAACTTCAGCCAGCCCACGGTACTGGTTCAGCTCACCAGTAGTTCGGGGGATCTGGAAGATCTGGTGCTGACGCGGAACGGTTCGGTTTACCTCGGCACGATCGCCAGCAGTGGCAACATCATCTTGCAGAAGAACGGCACACTCAACATCATCCCAGGCGACTATATCGACGTCTTCTATGCGGACCGGGACGCCGGAAGTTCCTTCAAACTGGTGTCAGCCTCAGCCGGAACCATGCCATCGTACGCGGCGTTCGGCGTGGCCCCGCGTTCACCTTTGGCATTCCCGAGCGAGCGCCGCCTTGCTTTCACGGGAAGTGCCCGCGTCGATCTCCCGTTCCGCTTTCCGTTCTATGACGGCAAGTTCAGTTCCGTGACAATTGACGAGAATGGCGCACTGTTCTTTGACCGCGCGTCCACAACACTTTCACCCTGTACCGACTCCACGTCGCTGCCGATTTCGAAAACCATCGCGCCACTCTGGACCCAGGTGACCACCCTTGGTTCGGCGCAGGCGAATGAAGGGATCTATGTCAGCCAGACGGCGGAAGCCCCGTTCATACCCGCCACGTTTACCATCCGTTGGGCCGGGGAGACTTATAATCTCCCGGCGGCCAACGGCGGCAGCGGAAATCCGGTCAATTTTTCGGCCACGCTGTCTTCGGACGGCACTATTCTGTTCAACTACGGCGCAGGTAACACAGAGATCGGCCAGGCTCTTACCCAGGGTTTGGGCTGCAACGCAGCGGCGACGGTCGGCATCTCGAACGGGCACGACGTTTACAGCCAGGCTTACCTGCTGGCGTCTTATGCCAACGCCGCAATTCGCCTGGACCCGCCCTTCCAGACGCCCAGCTATCCGAATGGCACCGTCGATAACCCGCTGGAAGGTGCTCATGTTCAGGGCCTGATGCCAGTCACCGGGGTGGCGTGGGACCCGGGTGCAACGATTTCGCGCGTAGACATCCTGATCGACGGCAAGGCCCAGGCGCGGGGCACACTGGGTGTCAACCGCGCCGATTTCTGCGCCACGCAGAATGTCACAGGTTGCCCGCGCGTGGGTTACACAGCCCTGCTCGACCTCGCGGGCCGGGGCATTGCACCGGGCGCACATACCCTGCGCGTGCGGGTTACCAATACGCGGGGGGCCTCACTGAACTTCCCCGCGACGCCGGTCAATTTCATCGTCGATCCGGGGCCGGGTAAAGTGCCCTACGGCAAGGTGGAAAACCTCGCTGAAGGCGATACCGTTCAGGGGATCGTAAACCTGGCGGGCTATCTGGCTGCCGATGATTTCCGAGTGCTGGGTGCCGACATCCTCATTGACGGCATCTCCTACGGGGCCACGCAATACGGCTTCGGCCGGACGGACATCTGTGCCACGCTGAGGCCGGTCCCGCCCAACTGCCCGGCAATCGGCTTCCGCTTCGCGCTGAATACAAGTGCGGGTGCCATCCCCTTGCCCGGCGGTGCCCACAAGTTGCAGTTACGGGTGCGCGATGAAACCGGACGTCTGACGCTGGTGCCTGCCGTGCCCATCAACTTCAACGTGAAGAATGACGCGATTTCGCAGCCCGTGGGTGCCATGACCAGCCCAAAAACCAATGAGGTTCTGACCGGGGTGGTGACGGTGACCGGCTACGCTTACGTACCGGGCGGAAGAGTCACCAGTGGCTTCCTTGTGGTGGACGGCCAGGGCACCGACAACATTGTTTACGGAACCCCGTCGCCGGAGATCTGTGCAACGCTGCCTAACGTCGCCGCATGCCCGAATATCGGGTTCACGGCGAGTTTCAATACCGCACGGTTCCCGAATGGCCCCCACATCCTGGGAGTATTCCTTCGGACAGACACGGCCGGCACCTTCATCGTGCCCTTCCAACAGGGTTCGGGGACCAACATCTTCACGAAGAACTAGCAGCCGGTGGTAAAAGTGGCGTGGGCCGCGTTGCGAGCGCCACGGGGCCAAATGTGAGGCGCAGCGCAGCATTCCCGATTGATGCAAAACATGCGGGCCATCTCAAAGGCGCTGCAACGAAGCACGTTGCGACACCTGAATGCAGGATGTGCCGCCGCAACCCATGGGGCAACGAGTTGGGAGGCAACGAGTTGGGGGCGCTTCCAGGGCGGCCTGCGTGGCGTCGCGCGGCTCGCGGCACTTTTGCCACGGGCTGCTGGCGCACAGTTACTATTCAAGATATGAAGACTGCGAATGGTACGGCTACCCCGGCGACGAAGCCGGGATTAGAAAAGAAAGCAGTCGCGGCGTTCCTGCGCGGCGTCAATGTCGGGTCGGGCAATCCCATCCGGATGGAGAAGCTGCGCGCCATCTGTGGTTCGCTTGGTCTCGAAGACACCATCACACACGTCCAGAGCGGGAATGCGATCTTCCTGACCAAAGAAACGAATCTGGAAGAGATCACCGACGAACTGGAAACCACAATTGAAGCCGAATGTGGTTTCCACTCGTCGGTAGTGCTGCGGACGGTAAGCGACCTGGAAGCCATTGTGGCTGCCAACCCTTTTGAAGGCCGACCCGACCTGAACCCGTCGCGGTTGCTGGTGACGTTCCTCTACAAAGATCCCGGTGAAGAGGCCCGCGAAGCGGTCCGTATCGTCGACACACTGGGGGAGGAATTATTCGCCCAGGGCCGCGAATTGTATGTCTACTACACCAACGGTGTCGGCAAGACCATGCTGAAGGAGCGGGTTCTGAACAAGGCGCTGGGCACCATGGGGACCTCGCGCAACTGGAATACGGTGACCAAAGTCCTGGAACTGGCGACCGCGCTGGAAAACGGCACTACTTCAGCGCCAAAATAGCGCGGTCGCAATCCGCAATCTTTCGTTCGAGTTCTGCCAGGCGAGCCGGGGCTTCATTGGGAATCGGCAGCAGGCCCCTCCAGCCGTCTAAGCTGGTCCGGCAGGCGTCTTGTGCGTCTTGTCAGGCAGCAGTTCCGGCCTGAAGGGGTATTGCGGCATACGCATCGCCCAGCCAGCCCCTTACCTGCGAGGGAAACAGGCGCATCCTCTCGGGTTTGGGACCGTGTGCCGCGTAATCCAGCGCCATTTCCAGGGTCTTTTTGGCCTCCGCTACGGCCTGACGATCTCCGTGCCTTGCAAGAGTATAGGTCAGCACATCGCGACCACTCATGACGTTAATTCTGGCGGAAGCGTGCTCCGGGTCATCGTGCACCATGGCTTCTGCAATGGAGATGGCCTTACGGGCCCACTCGGCTGCCGTGATGAAGTTCCCGAGGACGTTGTACCGTCTTGGCCAGATACTCGCTGGACAGGCCCAGGTTGGCCCGGACAAAGCTAACCTGCGGGTTCTTTCGGAAGGTGTCTGCCAGAATCGCCTCGGCCTGCTTCAGGTATTCAATCGACTGCGGAATGGGCTCCGGGCCGGGCAGCACAGACCCGGCCCGCATCAGTGCGACAGCCAGGTCGGCACCGGCGAGTTGATTGCCGGCATCGGCTTTGGCTAGCCACGCAGCCACTTCGACCGCTTTCAGGTAATACTGCAGAGCGGCAGCATCATCACCGCCCGTTCGGCCGATGAGTTCGCCCAGTTGCCAGGCACACACTCGCTGGCCGCGCAGATCGTCATTCCCGAGGGCTTCAGCTGCAATGTTGACGGCACCGGTCAGCGCCCCGTGGCCTTTCTCTTCGGCCGCGAGCAGGGAGTCCACTTCGGCGCGCAGTTCGGGGTGATTTGCGCAGGCCGCAGCGAGGTAGTTCATCCGGGCGTGGTCTGAAATTTCCGCCGCCGCGAGGAAGACTTCTTCGATCTGTGACCAGTCCGGAGAGTTCATGAGAGTATAAATCCTATCGTGGCGCTTTCGGATCAAACATTTCAGTAACCCCTTTAGGGCAAGTGGTACCCCTGCGCAGCCCCGATACGCTATCCTGAGTGGGAGCACGGTGCAAATGGCTGAAACTTCAATACTGTTAATCAGCGCGGATCGCTCTACCGGTGACCGCCTGGAGGGTATTCTTCGCAGCGGTGACGCTGCCGGACTTGACCTGGCCCGGGTGGAATTCCTGCTCGATGGCCTGCGCTCTCTGCAGAACCGGGCCTTCGACATCATTATTATCGATCTGAATCTGCCCGACGGCGAGGGTTTGGCGACGCTGCGAAATCTGCAGCAGCAAGCGCCCGCGACACCTGCGATTGTGGTCTGTGCCGTGGCTGACCGTGAGTTAGCCATTGAGGCCGTCCGCAAGGGTGCATACAACTTCTTCTGTTACGACGAGCTGGACGGGCCGACACTGCGTAAGTCGATTGACACGGCTATCCGGAAGGGCAGCGAAGATGCGGAAAAGAGGGCTGCGGACCGGCGGACGAATGCCCGGTTCCCGTGTCGCCTTGCAGTCAGCTACCAGACCCTGGAGCACCCGATTTTCTCGGGTCAGGGAACGAGCGAAACGCTGAATGTTTCGAGCAAGGGTCTGCTGTTTACCAGCAACGAAAAGTTCGAAGCCGGGCAACTGGTTCAGGTGTCTCTGGATTGGCCTGCGCTGTTGGAAAACCAGATTCCGCTGAAACTTGTGGCGGAAGGGCGCATTGTCCGCACTTCGAGCGGGCAAACGGCAATGACCATCGATAAGTACGAATTCCGTACGCGCAGAATCCCGAAGGCCGCCGCTGCCGCAGCGAGTGCGGCTCCCGCCAAGCGATAGCTCGCGGGGCCGAACCTGAGCCGCCGTATCAGCGCCCACGCAGACACCCTCTTCCGCATCGTCTTCTTTGGCACGCGTCACTTTTGCACGCGCCAAAAGAAGACTGCATCTGCAGTTTCGATATACTCCGAGAGTCACATGACACCTATGAAATTTCTCCATCAAGTATTTCTGCATCGAGCTGTGATTGGCTGCGCCCTTGCAGGTTTTGCCATGGCCCAGACGCCTGTGGCCGACGGCCTCGTCTCTCCTGAGGTGAAGGCCGACCGGACTGCTACGTTCCGTCTCCGGGCCCCGAAAGCCACCGAAGTTTCCCTTTATGGCGACTGGATGCCGGTGGGCAAGCCGCAGAACATGACGAAAGCGGCTGACGGTGTTTGGTCGATTACGACTCAGCCTCTGGAGGCGACAGGACACCTGTATTGGTTCAATCTGGACGGGCAGGCCATTGCCGATCCGATTAATCCGGTGATTAAGATGCGCCAGCGGACCTCGGCCAGCCTGGTGGAGATTCCGTCGGCCAGTCCGGCCCCCTGGGACATGCGCGAGGTGCCACACGGCCTGGTTGTGACGGACTGGCAGAAGTCTGCCGTGCTGGGCCGGATGGAGCGAACCATGATCTACCTTCCTCCCGGGTACGAAAAGGGCACGGCGCGGTATCCGGTACTTTATCTGGTGCATGGTTCGGGCGATGTGCCGGAGAGTTGGACGAATGCGGGCCATGCGAATCTGATTCTCGACAACCTGATTGCGGAAGGCAAGGCGAAGCCGATGATCGTGGTGATGCCTGCGGGACATGCGCTGCCGTTCTCGGCCGGGCGCGGCGGGCCGGTGAATAACAATGATTTGTTTGAGCAGTACCTGGTGAAGGAAGTGATTCCGATCATGGAAGGTAAGTACCGGGTTGCTGCAGGCCAGAAGAATCGTGCGCTGGCGGGCTTGTCGATGGGCGGCGGGCATACGATCCATACGGGATTTAAGCACCCGGAACTGTTCTCGGCGCTGGGCGTGTTCAGCTCCGGGCCGCAGCAGACATTTGAGACGACTTTCAAAGGCGTCCTCGCTGATCCGCAGGCGTTTAATGCGAAGGTGGGCACGGTTTGGATCGCGGCGGGCGATATTGACCCGGTGTATCCGCGCTCGAAGGCTTTTGCGGAGTTGCTGAATAAGGCCGGCATCAAAGCGGGCTTCAAGACGTATTCCGGGGCACACACGTGGCCAATTTGGCGCTACAGTATTTCCGAGTTTGCGCCGATGTTGTTTCAGACGGGCGGTAAGAAGTAAATGCGGACCTTTCTCCTTTTCGTAATGACGGCGGCTGCGGCATTCGCGCAGAGCGACCGTGCGGAAGCGGCTCGCAACCCGATGGCAGAGAACCCTGCGGCGATTGCTGCGGGTAAGACGCTGTTTGGGCAGGCCTGTGCGGCGTGCCATGGTGCGGATGCGCGCGGGGATCGTGGTCCCTCGCTGACGGGCAACCTGACGCGCGGGAATGTGGATGGCGAGGTTTTCCTCAATATTCGCAATGGTCTGCGGGGCACACAGATGCCCGGATTTTCGCAGTTGACAACCGACCAGACCTGGCAACTGGTGTCGTTCATTCGCAGTGTGGGTGTGGCTGCGCCGGCGACGGTTGGGGCTGAGAACGTGGCCGGAAATGCGACTGCAGGCAAAGCCGTTTTTGAGGGCAAGGGCGGTTGTCTCGGGTGCCATATGGTTGCCGGCAAGGGCGGTTTGGCGGGGCCGGATCTTTCGGCTGCGGGCAAAGTTGCTGCGGCGCAGTTGCTGGGCAAGATCAATAATCCGAACCAGGTGGCAGCACCTGGCGGGGGCCGCGGACGCGGCGGACGTGGTGGCCCGGCTCGTCCCGCGACAGTGACGGCGAAAACGAAGGACGGCGCGACGTATCGTGGCGCACAGAAGGGCAATGACGCGGTTTCGGTGCAGCTGCTGGACACGAACGGCAAGTTCCGTTCGTTTGAGAAAGCGGCGCTGGCTGATCTGAAGATTGAAGCGAAGTCTCTGATGCCGGATGATTACGCGAAGAAGCTGACGGGCACGGAGATCGGCGATGTGGTGGCGTATCTGAAGTCGCTGGATGGCACGGATCTGACGAAGCTGGCGGCGGGGACCGGGGTGACCTGGGAACGGCTGCGGGACTCGGCGAAAGAGCCGCAGAATTACATGCATTACTGGGGCGATCTGGCGGGCCAGCATTACTCGGCACTGAACCAGATCAATACCCAGAACGTGAAGGGTTTGCAGGCGAAGTGGGCTGTGCAGATGCCGGGTGACGGTGTGGTGCAGGCGATTCCGCTGGTGGTGGACGGCGTTATGTATACGACCGGCCCGGCGGGCGGTTCGCTGGAAGTGCGGGCTTTGGATGCGAAGACGGGGCGCACGATCTGGCGCTATGACCGGAAGCAGAAGAAGACGAATGCGTACGAGATCAACCGGTCGAACCGGGGTGTTTCGATTCTGGGGAACCGGCTTTTCCTGGGAACGCTGGACGCTGCTTTGGTTGCGCTGGATGCAAGGACCGGCACTCCCCTTTGGGAAGTACAACTGGCCGACACGATGCAGGGTTATAGCCTGACTTCCCCGCCCTTGGTGGTGAAGGACAAGATCATCACGGGTATCAGCGGTGGCGAGTTCGGGATTCCGGGCTTTATTGAGGCCTATGAACCGGCGACTGGCAAGAAACTGTGGCGCTGGAATACGATTCCGGGGCCTGGCGAAAAGGGCAACGAGACCTGGGCGGGTGACAGCTGGAAGTACGGCGCCGGAGCGACCTGGCTGACCGGTAGCTATGACGCGACGCTCGATACGTTGTACTGGACGACGGGAAATCCGGGCCCGGATATCAACGGCGACGTGCGGCTGGGGGATAACCTCTACACCGCGTCGGTGGTGGCACTGGACCCGAATACTGGCAAGCTGAAGTGGCACTACCAGTTCACTCCGAACGATACGCATGACTGGGATGCGACTGAGGATGTGGTGCTGGTGGACCGTATGTGGCATGGTCAGCAGCGGAAACTGCTGATGCAGGCGAACCGCAACGGGATCTTCTACGTGCTGGACCGGACTAATGGGAAGTTTCTGGCCGGGACGCCGTTCGTTCGGGCGAGCTGGGTGAGCGGCTTCGATGAAAACGGGAAGCCGAAGACGACGGAGAACTGGCGTGCGACTCCGGCAGGCTCGGTAGTGTATCCGGCGCTGGGTGGCGGGTCGAATTTTCAGGCTCCTTCGTATAGCCCGCTGACGGGCTGGATGTATTTCGCTTATTTTGATGGCCCGGGGAATTACGCTTCCGGACCGCAGCAGTTCGAAGTGGGGCGGCAATACCAGGGTCGCGGCACGGGCGGCGGTTTCGGCGCTCCGGCTGCGACCAATCAGGCTCCGCCTTCGCAGGGCATCCAGGCTTTTGACCCGGAGACGGGCAAGACGGTTTGGAAGTTCGAGTTGTCGCAACACAGCCTGTCGCACGGTGTGATGGCTACGGCCGGTGGACTGGTTTTCGCAGCGTCACCTGAGGGCAACTTCTTTGCGCTGGATGCAAAGACGGGCAAGTCGCTGTGGCGGTTCGGGGCGGGTGGCACGATTCCCTCTTCCCCGATGAGCTATTCGGTGGACGGGAAACAGTTTGTCGCGATTAGTTCCGCGAATGTGTTGTATAGCTTTGCGTTGCCGGAATAGTTAGTTGCCCCCTCTGGCTCGAAGTTTGCCAGAGAGGGACTACAGGATGTATGGACGAACAACAAGGGCCGCCAGATATTGGCGGCCTTTGTTGTTTGGAATGAATAAGTTGGGAGCATTCGGAAATATTTCCGAACGCGGTGACTCGGGATTAGAAGGCCAGCAGGGATTTCCTGGCTTCGAGCTTTTTGGCGTCGAGGCCTTCGATTTTCTTGAGGGCTTCGAGGTCCTTGATCTTCGCGGCTTTCCGCGCCGTGACGACGGCTTCGGCTTCGGCGTCCGTTAGCTGGAGGCCGGATTTGAGTTGTTCGGCGGTCGCGGTGTTGATGTTGATTTTGTCAGCGGCGAAGTAGACGGTCAGGTATTCGAGGACCGTTTCCTTTTCGTCCTTCGAGAGGGTCGCGCCCCGCTTCACCATCTCGTCAACGGTGGTTTTCCATTCCTCGGGACTCATCGACGCGGAGACGACCACATCGAGGCCGTGGCACTCGGTACAGGTGTTCTGGATCAGAGTTTTCGCTTTGCCATCGGGCAGGATGATGTCCTGGGCACAGGCAAATGAGGCAAAGGCAAAGAAGGCAAGGACCGGACGCATTAGCCTGATTATACGATCTGGGTAATCACCTTTCCGAGGACTTCGGTGAGACGTTCGCGGCGGCCCTGGTGGAGGAAGCTGACGGCGTTTTGGTCGAGACCGAGTTGGTTCATCAGGGTGGTGTGGACGTCGCGGAGGTGGTAGGGATCCTGAATGGCTTTGAGGCCGATGTCGTCCGTGGCTCCGACGACCTGGCCGCCTTTGATTCCGCCACCGGCCATCCACATGCTGAAACCGAGGTTGTGGTGGTCGCGCCCCTTGGAACCCTGCGACTCGGGGGAGCGTCCGAATTCCCCGCCCCACATGACGAGGGTGGAATCGAGCATGCCTCTTTGCTTGAGATCTTTGAGGAATCCGGCGATAGGTTTGTCGGACTGGGCTGCCATGCGGAGGTGGTTTTCTTCGATGTCCTCGTGGGCATCCCACTGGAGGTTACCGGGACCGCCACCGTGGACAGGGCAGATGAAACGCACACCTTTTTCAAGGAGACGACGGGTGAGGAGAAGGCGGCGTCCGTAGTCATCGGTAATGGGGTTTCCGATGCCGTACATTTCCAGAGTTTGGGTAGATTCCCTGGTGAGGTCGAAGACTTCGGGGGCTTCCGTCTGCATGCGGAAAGCGAGGTCGTAGGCACCGATGCGGGCTTCGAGTTCCTCGTCGCCGGGGCGCATGTCGGCCTGATCGAGGCCTTTGATGAGTCCGAGAGTGCGAAGGCGGTCTTCCCTGGTGACTCCTTTGGGGAGGTCGAGATTGAGGACGGGTTTGGGACCGGAACGGAGGTGGGTGGGCTGGTAGACGGCCGGGAGGAAACCGTTGCCGTACATGGGCATGCCGGCTTCGAGAGCACCGTGGGGGTCGGGCAGGACGATGTAGCCGGGGAGGGATTTGCTTTCGGTGCCGAGGCCGTAGAGGAGCCAGGAGCCCATGGACGGGAAGCCCGGGAGGATGCGTCCGGTGAACATTTGGTACTGGGCGGCCGAGTGAACGACCATGTCGGCGTGGACGGAGCGGATGACGGCAAGGTCGTCGACGCATTCGGCCATGTGGGGCAGGAGGTCGGAGACTTCGATGCCGGACTGGCCGTATTT
>RGPS01000065.1 GCA_010084195.1 Terriglobia bacterium | reverse complement strand
TGTAGTTCCTGCTCTCTTGACATCAAAAGTGGAATACAGCATCATAGTGCGTGGATGCGCACAACCCTTGATTTGGATACCGACATCATGGATCTGGCCCGGGCTCTTGCAGACTCCCGACAGATTTCGCTTGGCAAAGCCGTGTCTTGCCTTGCCCGCAAGGGTGCTATCACTCCAGCGCCAACGGGCCTGAAGAATGGGTTCCGCACCTTCGTTGTTCCACCGGGAACTCCGACCTTCGGTCTGGATGATGTACGTGCGGCTCTGGATGCCGAAGATCACGAGATGCGCCGCTTCTTTGCTCGCCCCGATTCCGGGAAATAGAGCGTGGCGGCATTACTCGACATAAATGTCCTGCTTGCACTGGCGTGGCCTTGCCACCTCCACCATCAGGCCGCGCACCAGTGGTTTGCCGCCAGGCGACAGGGAGGTTGGGCAACCTGCATGCATACACAATTGGGTTTCATTCGGCTTTCGATGCAACCCGGCGTGGTCGCTTGGCCGGTTAGTTTTGTGGACGCGACAACTGTTCTTGCAAACAGTACCAGCGTCCCGGCACATCAATTCTGGCCTCAGAACTTCGGGTTTTCTCAGATTCGACCGGAAATTCAAGCCAGACTGATCGGTCATCAGCAACTTGCCGACGCAGCGTTGCTGGAACTCGCGATCCGGTCATCCGGCACGCTTGCAACATTCGACCGTCGTATTGCACGGCTCCTTCCGGATGATTCGCCGTTGCAGCGAACCATTGAACTCATTCCGGCTTAGCTGGCCTTCGATTTCAGTTGGACTCTATCAAGCACATCAACTCTCTCAGTTCGTCGATCTTCAGGTCGCCTCGGTGAAGCATCGCGTGGCAGTTTGGGCAGACTGGTCTGAGATCCTGCTTCGGATCTACCTGGTATCCCACCTTAATCTTGGACAATGGCGTCAAATGATGAACATGAATGAATCCGGCACCCACTTTGCCATATCGTGCCTCAAAGTTTAGTCCGCATACGGTACAGTTGAGGCCATAAAGGGCCACGCAGGCCTGACGTGCTGCATTGTTTCTCTCGTAAGGATTCACACTCATCGAGATAACGGCGCCCTCGGGGTAGATAACATCTTGCGGGACTTCCTCCGGCAGGCCCGCCAAAGAGCTCTCATCTAACTCCCGAACCAGGGCGTAGCTACGGCTATACTGATCGGACAAGGGTCTGCCGTCTTTTGCCACGCGAAAGT
Organism: Terriglobia bacterium; assembly: GCA_010084195.1. Classification (GTDB taxonomy): domain Bacteria; phylum Acidobacteriota; class Terriglobia; order Bryobacterales; family Bryobacteraceae; genus BOG-234. Next base: position 27,279 of record RGPS01000065.1, on the reverse strand, counting down.
CACTGAGGCGCCGGTCTATGGGGTAACGTCGACAGTTGGCTATTGCGTAAAGGGTCTTCGTCTTCTTCCAGAGCCCCTCTTTGATCGTCCCTTGCAGGCTTAAATCGAGCAGCGGATCGCTCGGAAGGGGATCCAGGACTATTCGGGCTAAGGTGGCTTCGTACCTGACTCCTGCATGGGCAACCATCGGCGTGATGTATATCTTCAGCGTCTGATGCTCCCGCAGGGCCTTTTGGGCGCTCACCCATGGTTTCTCTGATTGAAACGGCACCAGTCGATCCGGGGCCTCAGCGGCAATCTGACATGCCTCTTCGAGATATTTTTCATAGTTACGGGAAAACACTGCCAGTGTGCTCATCGCCCTCATCCTAACCGGATCAGTATAGCTTGCGTCCGTGTCGGTGCCACCTTTGCGGTCCGCCCAGCCGACAACAACCTCACGTTCCGCTTGTCATCAATTGCAGGAAATGCTACGACTTATATGCCGAATCGTGGTCCGAATGCAGTGTCAGGAATTCGATGTAGTCACCTGTTCTCTTGACCACGGCGCGCATCTTCTTTGTGATGCGGATCGAGTAGACACGCTCAGCGCCACGACAGGTACGGCTGTGAATTACTTCCCACCGGAGTCCCTTGTCTCTGTAAAGCGCGGCCCAGTCGAGGCTGACGAGTTTCTCGCAACATTGCAGGACCGCCAGTTGCTCTTCCTTTTCGAGGTCGAACCACTGCTTCTGAAACTCGGGATTGTTCAGGTCAAGTCGGACTCGCATGTGTTTGGGCACGTCGCAACTATCAGTTCAGCCTGACCTATTTCTTCCGCCGGATTCTTGCTGCCATCGCTGCGAGATCGGTTTCCCGTCGCGGGTTATTCTCCGACCAGGCAAGGGCACGATCCAGACTGGCGCGCATCTCTGGGGTGTGTAACCAAAGCTCGTCGTCCGGAATTACCTGCGCCGTCTTGATCGTCCAGACTCCCTCGGTGACCTGTTCAACCGTTACCGTCCGGCCTGCGTACTGCTTTCCGAGGGAAATTTGGCCACTTGCACCAATTGTTTTGATCTCGACCTGCATGATGGCATGATAGCAGGATTTCTCGTAGCCCTTCTGTATCACGATCCAAAGTGTTCTACTAATAAGACAATGAAACCAGCTGCCCTGGCTCTCTTTCTCCTCCCGTTTCTCGCCTTCTCCGCCACCCCGCCCACCGAAAAACTCACGCTCCCCGGCCTGACGCAACCTGTCGAAATCCTCAAAGACAAATGGGGCGTCGCCCACATCTACGCGCAAAACGAGCACGACCTTTTCTTCGCCCAGGGCTACAACGTTGCCCGCGACCGCCTCTTCCAGCTTGAACTTTGGCGTCGTCAGGCCACCGGAACTATGGCTGAAGTCTCGGGGCGCGCGGAACTCAAACGTGATATCGGCAACCGCCTCTTCCGCTTCCGTGGCGACCTCAAACAGGAACTCAACTGGTATCACCCCCGTGGCCAGGCGATCATCACCGCCTTCGTCCAGGGCATCAACGCCCGCATCTCTGAAACGCAGGCCAACCCCGCTCTCCTCACCCCCGACTTCCGCCTCCTCAACCTCAAACCCGGCACGTGGACGCCCTCCGTTGTCATCTCTCGCTTCAACGCCCTCCTCAGCAACATCGACCAGGAACTCAACATGGCCCTCGCCATTCGCGCTGTCGGTGTCGACAAGGTCAAAGACCTCGAATACTTCCAGCCCGCCAACCCGGATCTGACAATCGACCCGGCCATCGACCAAAGCCTGCTCTCAAAAGAAATTCTCGAACTCTACCGAGCCTTCAAGGCCCCCCTTCGCTTCGGTGCGCCCGCACCAACCACAGAGTTGGCCGTCGACCTCAGCCAGCGTCAGGAAGACATCGGTAGCAACAATTGGATCGTCGGCCCCAACCTCACCTCCAGCGGCTTCCCGCTCATGATGAACGACCCCCACCGCGCCCATCAGGCTCCGTCCCTTCGCCAGGCCGGTTGGGAGACCATGCGCGTCATTCGCGAAACCATCCCGGTGAAGGGAGAGCAGCCCGTCTCCGTCGAATTGAAGTACACCCGCCACGGCCCCGTGGTTTTCGAAGACAAGCAGCACCACAAGGCCTACGCCATTCGTGCCGCCTGGCTGGAAGTGGGCAATGCACCCTACCTTGCCAGCCTTCGCATGGACCAGGCCCGCACCTGGGCTGAATTTCAGGAAGCCTGCGAATACAGCCGCCTCCCCGCTGAAAACATGATCTGGGCCGATCGCCAGGGGAACATCGGCTACCAGGCCGTCGGTATTGCCCCGCAACGCCCCAACTTTTCCGGCTTGGTCCCCGTCCCCGGCGACGGGCGCTACGAATGGTCCGGTTATCTGGCCCCAAAAGCCCTACCCTCTGTTTTCAATCCGGCGAAGGGCTTCTACAACACGTCAAACGAATACCAGATCCCCGCCGGTTGGCCCTACAAGGACGCTCTCCACTACAAATGGGCCGACTCGTTCCGCGCTGAGAGCGTTTCCGAGTTCCTCAGCTCGGGTCGCCGCTTTACCGTCGCCGACATGGTGGAACTCCAGAACAACAACCTGTCTATTCCGGCTCGTCGCATCGTGCCACTTTTGCGCGAAGTGAAACTCACTGGGGACGCCGCTGATAAAGCACGAACACGACTCCTTCACTGGAATTATCGCCTCGATGCCGACTCCACCGAAGCTGGTATCTACGAGACCTTCCAGCGTCAGCTTCTTATCGATGTGCGCAGCCTGGTGGTCCCGGCAGCCGCGCGCGACGCCATCGGAACTCCGCCTATGTCGCGGATCATTGCGTGGCTTTACGCCCCCGACAGCAAGTTCGGCGATAACCCCCTCGCCGGACGCGATGCCCTTCTTGCCGGCGCACTCGACAAAGCAGTCGCCACGCTCACGAAACGCTTTGGCTCCGACCCCGAAAAATGGACTCTCGGGGCCTTCCACCACGCCACCATCATCCACCCCCTGTCCGCCACGCTGACGCCCGAAGACCGTGCCCGGTTCAACGTTGGCAATCACCCACGCGGCGGTGACAGCTACACCGTAACCGCGACGGGAGGCACCGACAACCAAACTTCCGGTGGAAGCTTCAAGATCATTTCCGACACCGAAAACTGGGACGACACCCTGGGCATCAACACGCCTGGGCAATCCGGAGATGTGAATGATCCCCACTACCGCGATCTTTACGAACTCTGGGCGCGGGGGCAGTATTTCCCGGTCCTCTACTCTCGTCCGAAAATTGAGGGCGTTACCGAAAAGCGCTTTGAGATAACGCCGACACCGGCAGCAGACGCCGCTCTTCGTCCCATCGTTGAAACGCCCGGTCTGCCCAGAGTCCTGCTGTTGGGCGACTCCATCTCCATCGGCTACACCGTTCCGGTTCGCGAACTCCTCAAAGGCAAAGCCAATGTTCTCCGCCCTCTCGAAAATTCGGCCCAAACCGCCTTCGGTGTGGAGAATCTCGACAAATGGCTCGGAGATTCCAAATGGGACGTGGTTCACTTCAATTTCGGCCTTCATGACCTGAAGTATCTGGACGCCGAAGGCACCTACGTTACCCCCGACAAAGGCAAGCAGGTTGCGCTCCTTCCGGAATACGAAGCCAACCTCCGTCAAATCGTCGCCCGCCTGAAGAAGACCGGAGCGACGCTGATTTGGGCGTCGACCACGCCGGTCCCGGATGCCAGTTCGGGCAGGGTGAAAGACGACGAGCTCAGGTACAACGAGGTCGCCCTCCGTGTCATGAAGGAACTCGGTGTTCGGCTTGACGATCTCCATGCTGTCGTCACCGCGAATCCCGGTATTCAGCTTCCGCGCAACGTCCACTTCACGCCGGAAGGCTACCAGCGTCTGGCTCGCGCTGCGGCCAACATGATCGACAACGCAGTCACTACCCGCTGACCATGGCGTCGTGGCTATAGCCTGATCGGCGGAGTCTCAACTTCTGCCGAACCGGCCCGCCGGGTTGCTCCTGTAAGCGTTCAATCGTCATCCAGCCGTTGTCGGCGTCCAGGGTTCGCCGGTCCACCAGGCGCCGGGGCTTGCCACTCACTTCGGATACAGTTTCCACTACAAGTACACTGTCATCCCAGAATGCCCGGACCAATCGAACGCGCCCGCGAATCGTTACCTCAATCGGAGCTCCACCAAGCACCAGATCCCGGTCAACGGTTAAATCACCATTCGCATCCTTCTGGCGCGTCCGCACCCAAAACTCCGGTTCCAGGTGCGAGATCGTATCGACGCGAAGTCTCGGGGGAGGGAGGAACCCAAACTCGCTTTCGCCCCGAATCAGTTTCCAAACCCCTGTAAAATCCGGCTTCATACCCTACAGATGCCAGCCCACCCTACTTGCGCTTCGGATTCGCCGCAGACCCGGCCAGTAAGCCACCATCCACGGTCAACTCTGCCCCTGTCATGTAGGGGACCTCATCGGAAGCCAGCATCACCGCCACCCCGGCTACCTCTTCTGCGGTCCCAAACCGACGCAGGGGACTTCCCTGAATCATCATTTCCATCCGCTCTTCACGTTCCTCGCCCGAGCCCAGCATCGGGTCCCACATTGGAGTCAGGATCGTCGCAGGATGAATGGAATTGCATCGAATCCTTAAGCCCTGCCCTGCACAATAGAGCGCCACCGACTTCGTATGGTTCCGAATCGCCGCCTTACTTGCGGCATACGCAGCAATCACCGGAACGCCCACCAGCCCTGACCGCGACGAGATATTGATAATTGAACCCTCGCCCTGCTTTCGCATGGCACGAATCGCATGTTTGCAGCCCAGAAAGGTACCGTCGACGTTGGTCCGCATCACCGTGCGCCAGGCCTCCAGAGAAGCGTTCTCCGGGTCATGCGGGACCACTTCACCCTCAAACCCTGTCACCCCGGCGTTATTCACCACCACATCCAGTTGACCGTGTTCGTGCAATATCCCGGCTATAACCGAGATCCACTCACTCTCTTCGCGGATATCGAGATGGGCATACCGCGCCGCTGCGCCCAGGCTCCTGGCAACCGCGATCCCCGGTTCATCACGAATGTCGGTCACCCACACCAATGCGCCTTCCGCCACAAACGCCCGGGCAATTGCGGCTCCAATCCCTGAAGCTGCACCAGTCACCAACGCTGTCTTGCCTAACAACCGGTCCATAAAAGTTCCCCGTTTCGGTTACCGCGAAAGCAACGCCGCCAGTTGATCGAGCCCGGTAACCTCGTGTGTCACCGATAACTCGGTCTGCTCATTCCGGAAATTGCACCAGCAGGTATCCAGACCATACTGAATGCCGCCCTGCATGTCTGCACTCAGACTGTCCCCGACCATCAGGACCTCTTGCCTCTGCGGATGTCCCATCCGCGCGAAAGTCGCATCGAAGAACCGAGGGTCGGGCTTCGCTACCCCCAACTCACCCGAAATAATCACGTCCTCAAAGTACGGACTGAGGCTCGACCTCTGCATCCTTGGCCGCTGTACTTCCTTCAGGCCATTGGTCACAATCACCATTCGGTAATGTTCCGACAGCATCTCCACGAGTTCCTGCGCCCCCGGCAACAGATCGGTCTGTTCCGAAAGATGCCGAACATAGTTGTGGCCCGTTTCGTCCGGATCAGCCTCCACGCGAAGTTCTTCCATCCACAGTTGAAAGCGACGGACCTTGATCTCAGCTTGTGTCACACGGCCCAGCTCAAAGCCGTGCCAGAGCTCTCGATTGATCGCTCTATAGCTTCGTAACGCAGATTCTGACGCAGGTTGTTTCAAATCTGCCAGGACCAGTTCCAGCGCCCGTTCTTCCGCCTTGTCGAAGTCGAAGAGCGTACCATCCGCGTCAAACAGCAACCATGTATAACCGGGCATCGCTTCTATGGGCCTAAGCCAGAATCTCCCGCACCACATTCCCCGCGACATCCGTCAGGCGGAACTGCCTCCCCTGGAAAAGGAACGTCAGTTTCTGGTGGTCAATGCCCAGCAAATGCAGCATCGTGGCGTGCAAATCGTGAATGTGCACTCCGCCCTCTGCCACATTGAACCCATAGTCGTCCGACGCGCCGTGGGAGTGTCCCTTCTTCACGCCCCCACCAGCCATCCACAGCGAAAACACCCGCCCGTGGTGATCCCGTCCATAACTATCCGGCTTTACCGGACCCTGCGCATAAGGTGTGCGGCCAAACTCTCCGCCCCAGATCACGAGCGTGTCGTCGAGCATGCCTCTTTGTTTCAAATCCTGAACCAGCGCCGCCGAGGCCTGATCGGTATCCTTCGCCAGCGCGGGCAGTTTCTCTGTCAGGCCGCCGTGGTGATCCCAGCCCCGGTGATAGAGCTGGATGAAACGCACATTCCGTTCCGCCAGCCGTCGCGCCTGCAGACAGTTCGCCGCAAACGTCCCTGGCTTCCGCGCCTCATCGCCATACAGCTTGTACACCGACTCCGGCTCCGATTTCGCATCCGCCAGTTCCGGCACGCTGGTTTGCATGCGGAAGGCCATCTCGTACTGCGCAATCCTCGTCTCAATCTCCGGATCGCCCACCCTGGCATGCAGGTCTTTGTTCAGCGCCGCCAGGGCGTCCAGTTGCGTCCGCCTCGACTCGCGGGAAATCCCCGGAGGGTTCGATAAATGCAGAACCGGATCCCCTGCGCTGCGAAACTGGACACCCTGATATCGGCTCGGCAGGAACCCTGCGCCCCAAAGCCGCGACAGCAGGCCCTGATCCGGTTGCCCATTACTGGGGACCGAATTCAAAACCACAAATGCGGGCAGATTTTCATTCAGGCTGCCGAGCCCATAATGAAGCCACGAGCCCATGCTGGGGCGGCCCGGCAACTGACTCCCGGTCTGGAAATAGGTAATTGCCGGATCATGATTGATCGCCTCGGTGTACATGCCCCGCAGGACACAAATGTCATCCGCAATCTTGCCCGTGAAAGGAAGTTGATCACTGAGCCACTGCCCGCTCTGGCCATGCTGCCGGAAGCCATACATGGAGGGCACAACAGGGAACCGGTCCTGTTGGGCGACCATACCGGTAATACGTTGCGTCCCAAAGACGGACGGCGGAATATCCTGATCGAAGCGGTCTTTGATCTGCGGCTTGTAGTCCAGGAGGTCGAGATGCGAGGGGCCGCCGGCCTGAAACAGAAAGATGACCCTTTTGGCCCGTGCCGCAAAGTTCACGCCGGGCAACGTCTGGCCGGATAACGATTGCAGTGCGGTTAAGCCCAACCCGTAGGCCATTCGCCCCAGCATTTCCCGTCGCGAAGTTGGCTGTTTGTAGCTCCCGCAATCCATACGGCGATTCTATCCCGTCGAAAGTATTCCAACCGGGGACCTAAACTTTCCGGCAAATCGGGCCGATAAGTTTTCAGCAGGTTTCTATGCCCCGTCGTCGTGTCCCCAAAGCCCTCGCCCTGTTTCTGTTGGTGCGAACTTTCGTGTTCGCGACCGACACTGCGCCACCGCTCTCATTCACCAGACTCGCCGATATTCGCAGTCTCTCACCCGTTGAGGCTGAACGTGGCCATCCCGCCGAAGTTCACGGGATCATTACCTATGTCAATCCCGATACAGGCTCCCTGTTCGTTCAGGATGGGGCGGACGGCATTTACGTTTTCCTCTCCGAGTCGAAGGCGGAGGTGCCGCCACAGCGAGGCCAGCGGGTTACTGTCAAAGGTATTACCACCGCCGGACGCTTTGCCCCGTCACTGACCAAAGCAACTATGACAGTAGATGGTTTCGGCGGACTCCCGGCTCCCAAGAAGCTGGAATTCGACTACCTGATGGCGGGGTGTGAAGATTCGCTTCTGGCCGAAGTCAGCGGAATTGTCCGTTCCGGACAGATAATCGGAACGCAGTTGTGGCTCAGCGTTGCGTCCAATGGCGGGGCATTTCTCGCTCGGGTGAGGATATTTCCGCCTGCCTGGAAGTTAAGGCTTGTGGACGTCACGGTTACGGTACGAGGTGTGATCGCGTCGACGTATAACGATCGCAGCCAGTCCATCGGTATGCAAATGATGGTTTCCGATGCGGGCGATATTCACATTCTGGTGCCACCGCAGCCCGATGTCTTTAAGCTGCCCGTCAGCCCCACCACTGCCGTGGGGGGATTCCGTCGGGCAAGTCTGGACCACCGCATCCACGTCCGGGGCACTGTCATCGGCGTTGAGTCCGGTATTGTGTACGTGGCCGACGCCAATGGCAGTCTGGCCGTTGAGTCCAGGTCAGCGGCCGATCTCCGAGCCGGCGACTCAATCGACATCGCCGGTTTTCCTGGCGCCGTTGATGGGCGGCCCGGATTGCAGGATGCCGTTTGGAGAATTGGTGGAACCCCGGTCCTGCCGGTCCCCCGACCCATTCGCGGAGATTGACTCCCGACCGAAGCCACTTTTCCGACTCCTACGGCGGCCCTTGCAAGCCGGTATCAGGAACGATGTTGTTCTGGTGCAAACTGAAGTTAAGCTTCTGCAGACGCTGCGCAACCCCCTTGGCCACAGTCTGGTTGTAGAGGCAGAAGGACGTCAGTTCCTTGCGACGTTGTCTCTGGCTGCCGGCGAGCAATTTCGGCCTCTCGAATCTGGCAGCAAACTCCGTCTGACGGGCCTCTGCCTCGTGATTTGCGACCAGTTTCCGACGTGCACAGTCGGCTCGAATTCTGCTGCGCGGCCAGCAGGATATCGTTGTCCCTACCCGCCCTCCTGCGCCCGTTGCGGCTTACCAACAGCCCGCGTTCGTGGTGGTCGCAAGCCTGGCGTTTTTCCTGCTGCTGATTCTGCTCAGGATCGGTTTTCGGGCCTGGCGGGCAATGCACTTTCAGAGTCGGCATGATCCCCTCACCGGCCTCGCCAATCGCAGGGTCTTTGAGCACAACCTGCGGGCTGCCGTTGGAGGCGCTCGACAGCGGAGGGCGTCCCTGGCTTTGATTCTGTTGGATCTTGATCACTTTAAGGCAGTGAATGATTCCTTCGGGCACTTCGTTGGCGACGAGTTCGCCATCGTCACGCCCGAACTCTCCTCCCGCGAAGAAGCGGAACAAGCAGCTACTCGCATCATCGATTCGCTGCGTCCGGGCTGCCGCATTGGAACGCACAGCCTCCCGAGTGCTGCCAGTATCGGCGTGAGTTTCTACCCCGACCGCGCGCAGGATGCAGCGGGCCTCAGTCATTGCGCCGATCTTGCCATGTACGAATCCAAACAGGGCGGACGGGGCCGCTACATGGTCTTTAATCCCTGCGGAGATTTCTCTATTGAACTAAATCGCTGTGCCGTGTAGGCCTGCCGGGTCATAAAAAACATTCGAAGTCGTGGTTCGCCTGGAGCGGCATAACCTGAACTCCGTTGACACGCTGTGTATTGCGCTGGCGCGTCCCCCTAACACAACAATCATGCGGGCCAACTCAACAACAAAGCGGGCGACCTGACCACAATCGCAGATTCCAGGACGGCCTTGTCCAGGATAAGCAGGCCGCAGCTCTGCGCCACTGGCCACGCCGCAACTCGGGGGGGCGCGCCTGTACCCGGAATTCCTCAAGGTGGGTATCCGCTTGACTCAGGTTTCCGCTGGCAGCGACTGGCTTGTTGGTGGACCCCAGGTTTTCGTGGTTTGCCTCCGCCACATCGCTCCAGCGACCCGCAAGTCCACATGGCGACGATGGTCTGCCCATTGCACGGTATGGGTACAACCTGAGCCAAGCGGATATGCAGCTTCCCAATTCGGCCTCCGCGACGTCGCGCGGCCCACGTCACTTCGGCCGCAGGCTGCCGGGCCTGGTGTCGTCGTGCCCGGATAGACTTGCTCAAACCGATTTACTGCACGTCGGCGTCGTGGTACCCGAAGAAACCTCGGCGCCGAATCACGTCCGCGATCTCGGCAGGTACCATCGCGGCCCAGGCTGGATTGTCTTCTTTGATCAGGCGCAGCACATCCCGCGAGAAGATATGCAGCACGCTCTCATCAATGTTGTCCAGTTGCCTGACCCGGCCGCCATCCACAATGTGCCGGAACAGGCCCTGAACCTTGGCTGGCATCTCTACATTGGCCAGGGTTTTCAGGGTACCGGTGGCCAGATCACGCATCGGATAGACATAGATACGAAGATCCCGGGTAAACAGCTTGCCGAAGGCCTCCAGGATGCCTCCCTCGAGGTTTTCGTAGTATTTTTCTTCGAACAGGTCCTGCAAATTATCCAAGCCCAGCGTGATGGCGACAGGCTCCCGAGTATTCCGCGTCAGCCAGGCGGCGAGTCGGTAATACTCCGGGTAATCAGAAATCAGAACGGTTTTTCCTGCCGCAGCCAGAACGTCGGCTCGTGCCAGGAAGTCACTCAGATCGATCTTTCCTGTCACCAGCAGATTTCGCATGGTGATCTCCATGAGATCGACAACCTGATCCGGTTTGACGCTCAGTTCGGTCGAGAATCTCGAATGCGCACTCCGGAGCATATCGATATTTACCAGAGTTACCGGGCGGAAACTACCCCGTTGCACCAGGACGGGATGCTTGCGGAGCACTTCGGCCGCTTGTAGAACTTCGCCCGAAGGCCCGAACATGGCCGCCCCGCAAAGCCCCAGTTGCACCAGGCGTAAACTCATGACCCGGTTGTCGACGTGCCGGAATTCAATGCCCGAGAACTCGATCATGTCGATCTCGATCCGGTCGGTGTTCAGGTTGTCCAGCAGGGACTGCACCATCAGATCCGGCTTGTGATGCAGAAAAGCGGCAGCGTACAACAGATTGACGCCAACAATTCCCAACGCTTCCTGTTGCAGGCCGTTTTCGTTATCCAACATACGCACATGGATGACAACCTGACTGTCATCATCCCGAGGGTGCGCCTGGTACTTCACGCCCATCCAGCCGTGGCACTCATTGGTGCCCTGGAAGTTGCGTGCGGAAACTGTATCAGCGAATACAAAAAATGCCGTAGTATCGCCCCGCGAAGGCCGCAGCCTCTCCAGATTCAAGGTATGCTCATGGTCCAGCATGGACTGCAGCCGTTCCCGCGAAACATACCTTTTAGTCCGCCCATAGATCGCATCGCTGACGGCCATGTCATAGGCCGATATGGATTTCGAGATGGAACCCGCCGCAGCGCCTACCCGAAAGAACCACCGGGCGACTTCCTGGCCTGCACCAATCTCCGCGAAAGTTCCGTACCTCATCGCATCCAGATTGATCCGGAGCGCCTTTTCATGCGTGCTCAGCGTTACTGCATCATCCGCAACTCGTTCCCGGTTCCACACACTTTTATTATCGGCTATCACCCGCCGGAGCTATACCCTGTTCAGGCCCAGGGCCGCATAAAGTTTGGCGATGCCATAAGACACATGCCCTGCAAGTCTCTTGCGCTCTTCACCATTCTCGATGGTATGCAGGATGTCGATCAACTCCAGTCGGCCAGCGGCAGATCGAGCGGCCTCTCGCGGCGTTTTTCCGCCGAGCCCCGGCAATTTCGTATCCGGCCATTTGGCGTAGTAATCTTCCAGGTATTCGGAGATCAACTGCCGCTGCGATTCATCCGGGAGTTCTTTTCTGATGGGAACCACGCCTTCCTGCATGTCGCGCTGCGCCTTTTGCTTCAGTTCCTCCGCTGACTGAAATTCATCCCGAACATGCACCAGCTTCGTGAGTCCGATTCCCCCCAGCAACTCTTTACCCTGGGCCAGGCGCTCTCTCGAATTCGTCTCCAGCCGTAGCTCGCCATCGGCGAGCGAGATCCTGGCGAGAACGGTCCTGTCTTCGTTTAGCCAAACGAATCGAAGCCCGATAGCATCGTGGTCCTCCGCCTCCAGTTTGCCGGACTCTGCCAGCGCCCGGCTCAGGCTGTTTTGGTCGCCCGCTTTGTACACAGCCAGGGCGATCACCAGCTCTTCGCCGTCTGTGTTCGTGATCCTGAGCGCGTCACTCCAGGCCTGGGCGACCGCGTAAGCCTGCCGACGAATCAGCGGCCAATTTCCTTTCAGGTACGAACGCCAGTCGATGTCGCGGGGGCTGCGTTCCTCCTCCATCCACTGCATGAGGGCTGCAATGTTGTCCCGTTGAACAAATTGTCCAGCCCCGCCAAGTTCTATTCCCCGCTCACCGGGTACTGCGCGCGCGAACAAGCCATCCCACCTTACGACCTTACCCGAAATGGCTCTGTCGTGAGCGAATACGGAACCTCCGAGCAGGACATCGCGGAGCTTCAGCCCGACGCCCGGCTGCACGTCTTCCACCTCATAGAGGCTGATAAAACTCTTTGCCCACGCTGCTACCATCTCACGTTCCCGCGGAGACAGACTGCTTTCGTGGCACCGCAGAAATTCTGCCATCACAGAAGTGCCGAGGCGCGGCGAAATCCAATCGTGCAGCATCCAGTCGACAATCACGACCGTATCCAGTTCATCGTCGGGCCCGACTGCCTGGGTGAACTCCTCAACCGCCCGTTGCTTTTCCCTCTTAGTCAGTACCTCACCGAGGAAATTACCGATTCGCTCGCGAAGGCCGCTAAATTCATTTGCGCCTCCAACGGCGGGAGCAGCGCTGGTGCCGGGCTCGCCGTGCTGGTCTGAATCGAGGTGACATTTCTTGTATTTCTTGCCGCTGTTGCACCAGCATGGGTCGTTACGGCCTGGGGCGACAGGGCGCCGGATGGGGGCGGGTGGCAGGTCGAACTCATCAGCAGGTTCATCGCCGTTCTCTTCGTCTGTGGCCCAGTCTGCCTTGCCCTGGCAGATGTCATAGACAGTCCATTCAGAAGGTGATGCCTCGATAGGCGCGACCTTGCTCAAGCCGAAGTACTCCAGCATGTCTTCGCACTCGCGTCGTGCGCCCAAACTCAATTGAGTGCGGTGGCGGCGGAGGGCTTCGCGGGCCATTGGTAAACCCTTTGCGCCGTGCTTCGCGATCATGCCGCTTACGAGCAGGGTAAAGAATCGGTCGCGCTCAGAGCTCTGGAGTGTTCCGAGGTTTTCGGTCAGGGACTCCAGCGTTGTGCCATCGGGATCGAGAGCTCCGTGGTGAATAACCTGGTCCACCACTGTCATCCGATCCATCAGGCCCATGTCCGGAGCCAGCGTACGGAACAACTGTCTTGCCTCAGGGGTATGTCGCTCAACGATGCGATGGAGCGCCCATCTTGCTGCTCCGGACGCCATCGGGTGGTCCAAAGCCACGAACTCCAGCAGGTGGGGGATTTCCTGCGCGGTGCCCAACTCGCCCAGAAGCGCCAGTGCATTTTCGAGGATACAGTCTTCTTCTTCAATCAGATCGTTCGCCCACGCCCGGAGAATAGCCACCAGCAGCGGGATCATGGCGGAACCTGCGCTCAGGATGGTATCGACGTCGGTTGTCGACAGGTCTTCCTGACCGAGCAAGTCGGCAAGAAGCCGGAGGTGGTGCAGGCGTTCGGTAACTTCGAGGGGCTCGCTCCCCCGTTGCGCTTTGGCAGCGGCAAGGAGGTCGGACCTGCCCTGGCCGTCTTCCAGTTCGAGTTTGGCATAGCCCAGTTCAGCCAGCGCAGCGCCAAGCGCGACTCGCTCCGGCTGGTCTTTCATTAAGCGGGCTAAGTCCATGTAAGGAAACGAGGAGCACGGCTGCAATTCGAGGCTCTGCCAGAACAGGGCCTCGGCTTCGACAAGGTCACCCGCTTCCATGCGGAGCCGACCGAGCCACTGGATTGCGACGTAGTCTTCCGGGTCCAGAGAAAGGAGTTTGTGGCATACTTCGGGAGTTGGCGTCTCATCCTCTTTCAGGTCCTTGAGGAGATGATGTCGGGCTTTCACGATGTGTTCGGGAGTGAAGATCAAGGCTATGTCCTTCCTGCTTTCGGCGTAATGCCATCTTACCGGGGGGGGGCTTCGCTGGGTGCCCGAACCGGTAAGAAAGCTGATCTTGTGCCGTGTCGCAAGCGTTTTCTGGCCGGCGTGGCAGCGCGTTGACCTCCTGCTTCGCCACGTGAAGTGAAGTCGGTACGGTATGACGTTACGCGGGCCAGCTTTTCCCGGCTTTTGCGCCGGCAGTCACTAAAACAGCCAGGATCTTACTGGCAGACTCCTGGAAAGTTATCGTATAAGTTCTGTGCTGCCTTGTCAGATTTTGTAAACTGAAGGTTGCGAATACACCCAGCTTTGGTTCTGTTGTTTACCACCGCGGCGTGTGCTTTCCCACAGCAACGAAGTCCTGTGCCCAAACAGGCGTCTAACCTCGAACGAGCCGCCGAAGAGTTTAAAACTCTCACCCGGGATATGGGGCTGCGAACGGACTCTCCCTCCCGAGCCACGAGGACGGCAGGGGCCAAAAACGCGTGGCATGGCCGTGTCTATGAGAATTTTCGCAACAATGCGTTAGATGCGGTGCCTCACGAGGTCCGCCAGCGTGGCGGGCAGCGGGACATCCTGAGGCGCAATCAGTTCGGCTTCAACGTCGGAGGCCCGGTCGTTATCCCCAAACTTTACAACGGCGGGCGCAAGACGTTTTTTAATGTTTCTTACGAGGGTGTCCGCGAACATATCGGGCGATCTTACCTTCGGACAGTCGCCATTGCGCCGGAGCGAACCGGAGACTTTTCGAAGACCGTCGACAACTCCGGTAAGGAACTCAGGGTCTTCGATCCACTTTCCACGCGTCCCAACCCCAACTACAACGGCAGGCTTCCGGTCTCTGTCGATAACGTTGAAAACGCACGCGATCAGTTCCCGGGGAATCGTATTCCGGCCAGTCGCCTCGATCCGGTCGCGTTGCGCGCTGTGGCGCTCTATCCCACCCCGAATGCCAATGCCGGACCGTTCTACCGCAACAACTATTTCGTATTTGCGCCCGAGGTGAACGAAGCTAATGGCATGATTTTTAAGCTCGACCACGCTGCAGGCGAACGCCACCGGATCACCGGAACGGCATCCTGGACGAACGGCCTGGCGCAGGCACCCCGCTACTTCGATACCCTTGCGGATTCCGGCAGCAACGACCGTATTTACAGCGCTCGTCGTGCCACCGTCGACTGGACCTTCTCCCGCAACGCCTCCACCGTCAATACCCTTACCTTCGATACCCCGATCGACCGTTCCGTAAACAGCCGGCCCGGCCAGAAAGGGGCCCTCGCAGCCCTCGGGCTTCGGGGGCCGCTGAAGGATGCGTTCCCTCTGTTTCAGTTCAGCGAGTACCTCGGGATGGGGCGCTCGAATCCAGATACCCGAAGTTCCCATAATTACTACTACTTCACGGAGGGGCTGGCGCTTCGGCAGGGTAAACACCGCCTGCGGCTTACCGGCCAGTTTCGCCGCTTCCTTGTCAACGCCTATCTGCCCAACTACCCCGCCGGCTCCTTTCGTTTCGGGCCTTCACTAACCTCCTTGCCCGGTATCGTCAATACAGGCCACGGATTTGCCAGTTTCCTGCTGGGCTACGCCGAAGCTGCTCAGGCTACCTCCACCGATCACCCTTCCTACTGGCGAGGCACCTACACATCTGTGGGGCTTCGCGATAACTACGAATACAGGCGGGGACTGAGTTTCAGTGGCGGCGTCACCATGGAGATCTCGAATCCCCGGGCGGAAAAATATGATCGATTTTCAAGTGTCGATCTTACTGTAAAGAACCCTGTAAATAACCGCTTCGGAGCCCTGGTTTTCGCGAATCGGAACGGCGCGGCCCGCTCCTTTCAACCCACTACCATCCGCCCTGCTCTAAGCCTGGGCCTGGCCTGGAACCCAGGGGGCGATAACCGCAGCGTTGTTCGCCTGAACTACGGCCTCAGTGCCGGAACAATCCCCATCTACACCACACAATGGGGCACTCAGGGCATCAACGGCACCCCGAATTTTATCTCGCCCAACATTCAGTTACAGCCCGCCGTCGTGCTGGCCAACGGTCTCCCTCCTCTGGCGCAGGCGCTGCCGGACTATCGTCCCGAGGCGGCCAATCAAACTGTTGCCGACTATGTTGACCGCTCCGGAGCCTTGCCGCTGTATCAATCTGCCAGCTTTTCCCTCGAACGGGAGTTGCCGTCGCAGATCATCGTTGCGATCACGCTGGCTCATGCCCGGGGTCAACGGCTTTTCGTCAACTTCGCGAATCCCAACGCCATTCCCCTGGGCAATCTCGTCTACCGTGACCAACTCAATACCGAAGCGTTTCGGGCTACCCTGCGGCCCTACCCCCAGTACCAGCGCTTCGATCTTCACAGTTCCTCGCCGACCGGAGACTACAAGAGGAATGCCGCGGCGTTCCGAATTGAAAAACGCTCGTCGAGCGGCCTCACCCTGACCTCGACGTACGAGTTTTCGAAGCAAATGGACAACTATTCGGGGCCCTTCGGCATCCAGGACTACTACAATGTTCGCAACGAGTGGTCTTTGACTTCAAGCAACAACCCGCAGCGGTTTTCGCTGAGCTTTTCATGGGATCTGCCCATCGGATCGCGTAAGCCAATGCTGGCCTTCAAAGACTGGCGACGTTACCTGGTTGATGGCTGGTCCGTCAGCGGGATAACAGCGTTGCAGAGTGGTGAGCCCCTGGTACTGCGCCCGTTGTTCAACAACACAGGAGGCCTCATCGATGCTTTACGGGTGAATATTGTCAATGGCGTGGAACCTGCCGTAGCCGACCCTGCACCGCAACTGTGGTTCAACCCCGCTGCCTTTGCGCAGCCCGCAGACTTTACCCCAGGCAATGGCCCCCGTACCCATCCACAGCTCCTGACCCCCGGGAACCAGAACCACGATCTTTCAGTCACGAAACATATCTCGATCTCACAGGAAAGTGCGGTAGAATTCAGTGCCACCGGCTTCAATTTCACCAATACCGGGAATTGGACTGATCCCGATACCCTGATTGGGCCGGTCTCGGCACCGAACCTCAATGCGGGCAAGATCATCGGCTCGCGAGGCGGTCGCGTCATACAGTTAGGGATGAGGTTCAGCTTCTGATGCGTGCCCGTGGGGCCATTCTCGCCGCCTTCCTTCTCTCCGTGTTCATTCCGGCCACCTGTCTCCATGCGGCTGACGTGGGCACGGTTCCGCCTCTGGTGCTTCGCGTAGCCGCGCAGGAACAGGATCCACCGCTGGATAAGGCCACGTTTCGTGCTGTTATTGAGAGTTCTCCCACCAGCGTTTCGAAGCCGCTGGGGCCGAACGATGACATGGTAGTTCTGTTGGTCCTGGACCTGACGGGCGACATCTCACGGATCGACACCGCACGGGGTGTTCTTGCCGAGCGTCTCCAGGCACTACCGGCCAATACCTGGGTTGCGGTGGTCAAATCGCAGGATGTGCTCCAGGTTCTCGTCGATCCGACTCCCGATCGACAAAAGGTTTTGACCGCCATCCAGGAATATGGTGTCACCGGTAAAGCCGGCCTTCTGGATACCCTGGAGCCCGCTGTGAAGATGGCTGATTTGCTGCTGAGCCATTCCAGCGTTCGCGTCGCCGTGGTCTATCTTACCGACAGCAATGTCTACAATAGTCGCGAAGATTTTACCAATCCGGTCATTAACGCGAGTGATGCGGGGGATCTGAGTCGGCGCTTCCCGGATCAACTCATCAAAGAGAAAATGGGCAAGCTCTCCGATGCTCTGGCAGGCTTTCAGGCACCTCTTTTCTTTGTACATCTGAACTACTACTCAGATCCCATCAATGAGGCCCTCCAGCGAGGTCTGTTGCAACTCGCTGAAGAGAGTGGCGGCACCGGAGCGTTCTGCCGCAGCGTGGGGGACATTCCCGACGCCCTTGAGAAGGTTCTGACTTCGGTTCAGCACTCGTGGAGCATTGGAGTGGAATTGCCGGCTGCTGCGGCGAAGAGCGCCACGGTCCATCTGTTCAATGGAGACAGGGAAGTTCCGTCTCATTCTCGTTTCTCACTGCGAAGGTGACGTCCAAATGCGAAGACTTCTGCCCGTTCTCCTGACCCTGATTGCAGCCGTGTTTGCGGTGTTGTGGCAGAGATCAGAACGTCGTACAGAAGCGGTATTGTTGCGGGTTGCCCAACTGGAGAGGGTCCGGGACAACGTCGCGGCGCCGGTTCCGGCTGCGGGTTCGGAAACTGCCGCCGCCAGCCTCCCGCCAGGTGAAAGAATTATCCGGGTTCCCGCCGGTGCCCCGCCCGCAGACCATGTTCGTGTGGTGGACAATAAGGCGCTCGACGACCTGAATGCGACTGTCGCTGAGCTTCGGCAACAACTTGCTGCGGCCTCCGAAGACGCCCGGAAGCAGAACACCCTGCTGGCCTCCGGAGCAGAAGAGCAGGCTCGTGTCGTTCTTCAGGTCGAGGAACTCAAAGAGACGGTCCGCCAGGGCAAAAGCACGGCCACCAGTCTTCGGGCGGAATTGCAAACCAGGACTGACCGGACGGCCTCCTCTGAGGTCTCACAGAAGGCGATGGCGGAACGTCTGGCAAAGGCTGAGGCGGCTGCAACGAAGATGACTTCGGTCGGCCGGGAGGTCGAAGATCTGCATCGCCGCCGGGAAGCGCAGATCGCGACTTTGCAGCGGCGCTACCGCGAGGTCAATGATGTCTATCGGGCGTTTCTTCTGAACGAACAGAATCGCGAGCGCGCCGGAACCGGCAACCAGGCGGGCGATATCTCCCGGGTGCAGAATTCCATTCAGCAGGCTGAAGACGATCTCCGGCAGATCCAGATTCTGAATGCCCGGATTGCAACCCTTATTCGCTAAGGGGCTCAGTGGCAGAAGTGCCGTGGTCTCAATTCGTGCTCCGCGACATCGCGTTGCCCCCGTCACTTCTGCCGAGGCTGCTCAGGGGGCGCAGCGGACGCAAAGGCCGCAGTGCCGGTCGCGTGTTGTATTCGCGCTGGTATGTCTGGTGCGTTTCGCCGGTCGGGAAATGTTCTGCGTTCGGATATGGGTAGGAGCTCATCCCATGGAACGGCAGGGGGGCCACATTGTTGCCGTGGGCCGTGTTGGCGTCATGGTCCTTGGCCCAGCCGTCAACTTTCAGCAAATAATCCCGGGTCCAGCCGGGCTTGAGTGCCGGTAGTCCGGAAGCGGGGAACTGGAGTGTCAGTTCGTCCCCGGAACCCATGATCACCATGCGGTCGTCAATAGTCCGAGTCAGGTCCAGAACATCGCCAAACCGGGTATAAAACCCGGGCGTTGGGTTCCAGAAAGGCATGGTGGCCGCGAGCCGATAGGAGTAGGTATCGGGTTGTTGCCGGGTCGCATCGATCTTCGCTGCAGAGAAGCCGCGGTAGTGGAGATTTGCGACATCCGGGACAATCGGGTGGCGCTGCAGGTTAGCGGGCGTGGTCGTTTCGGCGAGGAATATCTCATCCCAGTAGACGGCCAGGCTGGTGGTGATTCGCAATTTGCGGCTGCGGGAAGGGAACTGCAGGTCGACCGCGATAGTCTTTGGCTTCCCGGCGGGCATCCCCATATCGGGGTTGACCGTTTTCCACTGTCCGGCGGCATTCTGCATCTCGAGTTTCGGGAACGTGGGGCCAGCCTGAGTTTCCTGCGAGGCAGCGCGGAAGGTGCTGCCATCCGGCCAGTCGACCCAGCCATTGAGGAAAAGTGTTGCATGGCCATTCGCTGCCGCTCCCTGGAAATCCAGTTCCAGAGTATGCTGTTCCGCGATGCCATTCGGAGTCCGCCGGAAAGCTGCGGGGTAGCGCTGATCGTGATGCATCAACAGGGAGAGGACATTGTCGCGACCCACGGTTGCTGACGTGGGGTAGACACGCTGGCTGACTTCAAACAACCGGTCGACCGGGTACGGTGGTGACTTGAATTTCTCGTTGGTAAACACTTCGGTTCCCACCGGGTGGTCGATCACTTCGAGATGCAGTTGGTCGAGGTAGGAAACCTCAGCAAGTTCTTCCGTAATGCGGATTTCGTACTTGCCATTGCGCGGCTGCAATGAACGTCCCGGGATCAGGACGAACTCATCGTGATCCACCGGGAAGTAAGTACCCTCCCCATCACTGGCACCGAGGGGGGCAACGCCCAGAACATCGGTAATGAACTCGAATTCACGGCCATTCCAGGTCCAGATCATGGGGCACGACCCGGACAGTCGCTGGGCTTCTTCGATGCGATGGGTCTTGTTGGCGGCCAGACGAACCTCGCTCTGGAGTAAGCCGTTCATCCAGGTGATGCGGACAACATCCGCCTGGGTGTAACTGCCGATATCGAAGACGAGCGGGAAGCCCTCATAGAAGGCTTTGCGATAAAGCTGGCCGGCTTTGATCTCCACTTCCGCGTCCTGGCCGAGCTTCAGGCTCTTGACCCCGGCCAGTTGCACGCGCACCCAGTTGCGCCCCGACTTTGTGTCGTTGTGCATCATGTGGACACTGTTGCCGACGAGGCGGGCACGGTCCGGGCGCCCGTCGCCATCGAAGTCTGCTTCAACTTCTAACTCGGAACGGGCCTGGCCCTTGTAAGCCTCCGCAGTATATCGGCCACCAAGCTGGTCTCGGTACAGCACAGGTTCGCGACCCTTATAGAAGACTGCCAGATCAAACGCTTTTGTGTCGGGTTCCAGTCGAAGCTTCACGGCGCTCGTGGTGTGGGCTTTCACGAACGGGAAGGCTGCGGTCTGGTCCCCAAAGCCGGCGGTACCCTGATTGCGCATGAGTGCCGGGTTGTCGCCGAGCAGGACGAGGTCGAGATCGTAGTCGTGGTCGTAGTCCATCCAGACGGCCTTGTCGAAGGCTCGCTGGGGCAGGGAAGCGCTGACCTTCTCGAAGACTCCTGCTTTATTGCGGAACAGGCTGGCACCCTGTGATGTGAGGATGCACAGGTCCGGGAGGCCGTCATTATCGAAGTCTCCGGCGGCGATGTGCGTGATGCCTTTCAGGCCGGTGAGCGCCGCGTTGGCCGCAGGCGCTTCACTCTTCAGGTAGACGGTCGCGCCGGAGGCTGACCAAACGAGGAGATCGACCTGGCCCTTGCCTGTCGAGTCGAGGGCCAGCATACCGTCGGCGGTGCCGGGCAGGGTGCGATCGGAGTAAACAGGCTGGACAGCGGACGGTGCCGAAAGGGGCCGGATGGGGTCGTAGATTTCGGCGTAATTACACCAGTCCACATCTTCGGGCGTCGCGGAGGTTTCCTGTTGTTTCTTCAAATCCTGGAAGGTCTTCAGTTGAGCTGTGGCCTCGGCGGTGCGGCCTGCCTGGCGATACAGCGTGTACATCTGGAAGTGCGCTGCGGCCAGCAGCGGATTCAATTTCGAAGCCCGTTCAAAGCGGGCTATGGCGTCTGCTGTCCGGCCCTCCTGGCGATACAGGGCTCCCAGTTGGTAGTGAACGATCGGCTCTTCCGGGGTGAGCTTCAGCATCGTTTCAAACTGAGCAATGGCAGGGCCGCTGTTGCCTGCCTTGCGGTATTGCACTCCCAGGTTGAACCAGGTGTGCGGCAGCTTAGGGTCCAGCTTCTGGACGTCGAGCAGGAGTTTCACCGCCGGGTCCGGCGAACCGGCATGCAGCTGGGCGAGCGCGTAGTTCAGTTTCTCGCGAGTGGAGCGTGGTGACAGGTCGAGGGCTTTCTTGAACTCGGCTACCGCTTCTTTGGCCGTTGTCGGGTTTTCATAGAAGGCTTTGCCCAGGCTGCGTGCCTGTTCCAGTCGCTCTTCCGTGGTGGGCGCGGTAGCGCTTGTGAGGAAGAGAACACTCAGTGATGCTCCTGCAACGAGGAGGAAACTTCTTGGTCGCATAGATGTATAGATGCCGAAACTCCCAGCATACGTCGCTGGTACTCAAATACGCAGGAGGGGCGGAACTGCGGGCAGGGTCCGGTATGGTGTGTCGGCTATATAGATGTTGCCTGCTCCGGGCGCAAACTGCCTGAGTTCATTTGGCATGCCCTCCACTGCTGTGGTTAGCAGGAGTTTGATCTGGCCATCGAGTTCCACGAATTCGGGGCAGGTCACTCGTGGCGAACCCGGGATGATCCATTCGGTCAGGATGGCTCCGTCGCTAATCCGAATCTCAAGGGCTTTGCCGTCCGCTACGGGTTCCGGGTTGTAGAAGGCCACCACCACGCTGTTGCCATCGGGCGAAGGGCGCAGGCCGTCGGGGAAGCCTGGCAGGCGTTCCGGGGCGATGACAGGGCGCTGCGACTGAACCTGCCGGAGTTCGGTATCCAGCTGGTACCGTGTGATGGCTTTCGGCGTGGAGTCGATATCGATCAGCGTTGTTCCGCTCAGGAATTTTCCGTTGGAACAGGTTTGGCCGCCGAGCAGGGTTCGCACCTCTTTAGTGGCAGCCTCAAAGAAGCACAGTTCGGCAACCGGCTGATTGAAGTCGAGGTGTTTGGTGCCGAAGACGACCCCGCCCGCCACCGCCAGACCGTCGTTGATAATACAGCGGGGCTCCATGGGAACAGGGATTCCGGGGCCGACCAGCGTGCCCTCGCGAATATCGAAATAGCGCAACTCGTTCTCCAAACCCACCAGCAAAAGGCCCGGGTCGGTAGTTTCCACGAAGAACCCAGGCCGACCGGGCAGGTGGTGGCTAATGTTCTGCAGGGTTGTCAGGTCGAGGAAATTGATACTGCCCGCGGTTGAGTCGGTCCCGTGCTGAATCGCCACCCAAGCCAGCTTATTGCGGTTACGCTGCAGGACCCTGGGGCCTTCCGGCAGGAATCGCAGTTCCTCGGTGGGCGGACAGAAAAACGGACAGGCAACGAACTGGACGGGCATTACTGAAAAGCATAGCGTGAACTTCCGGGCGGATCTGAAACTTTGTATTGCAAAGTTCTCCGTTGTCCAGTTATACTCTCAACAGATGGCCGTCGTCCGACCAATTCGCAAAGAACCAATGGGGCTGCACTCGCAGGCCATCGACAACCTGGAGTTCATTCGCAGCACGATGGAGCGGTCGGGGGCCTTCACGGCGGTTCCCGGAGTTGGCGGCATGCTGATGGGGGCCACGGCTTTGTTTGCGGCGTTTGCAGCACACCTGGCGAAAAGCCCAAAGGCCTGGCTGGCGATCTGGGTCGGCGAGGCTACGCTGGCGTTTGCCATTGGCCTGGCGTTCTCTTACAGGAAAGCCATGCTTGATGGCAACCCTCTGGTATCGCGCACCTTCCGGAGATTTGTGCTGGCGATGGCCCCCTCGGCATTTGTGGGGGCGTTGCTGACCGTGATGTTGTTTCGGGATGGACAGCAAGGGTTGTTGCCTGCCATGTGGCTTCTGCTCTACGGCCTCGGCGTGTCGTCGGCCGGAGCATTTTCGGTTCGGGCTGTACCTCTAATGGGCGTGGGCTTCCTGTTTTTGGGCGGCCTGGGCACGTTTGCTCCGGCATCCTGGGGCGACGGTTTGATGGCGGCCGGTTTCGGTGGTCTCCATCTTGGTTTTGGTTATTTGATCGCGAGGCATTTCGGTGGCTAAACGCGCACGTGTAACAGAAAATGCGGGAGAGGGCCTGCGGGCTCTGCCGGGCGGAGCAGGCACGGCGACAAAGGCCCTGGATCGCGTAATTCACGAGCGCCTGCGCCTGGGCATGGTCAGTGCGCTGGCGGTAAATGAAAGCCTGACCTTCCGGGATCTCAAAGAAATTCTGGATACGACCGACGGTAACCTGAGCGTCCACGCACGGAAGCTGGAAGAAGCAGGCTATGTATCCTTTACCAAACGCTTCGAGGGCCGTGTTCCCTGCACGGAGTATCGGTTGACTGACTCCGGGCGAGAAGTTCTGGAACAGTATCTGACGCACATGGAAGCCTTGATTCAGGCAACCCGGCAAAAGTAAAAAAAATTTACCTGTAAACTTTACAAGGCCAACTACTTTATGGATTCCAGAACCCTGCACGTAGCGATCATCATGGACGGCAATGGGAGGTGGGCAACCGATCTTGGTCTGCCGCGCGCCCTGGGGCATCGGGCCGGTGCCGAGGCGCTTCGCCGCGTGGTGGAGGCTGCGCCGGATATGGGGGTGGAGACACTGACAGCTTACGCGTTTTCAGCCGACAACTGGCAGCGTCCGCAGGAAGAGGTGAATGCCCTGATGGAACTGCTGGCATGGTATCTGGAGGACGAGACGCCCCGGATGGCGGCGGATGGGGTCAGGCTGTCGGTTATCGGTCGAAGGGATCGCCTGCCCGTGCGCCTGTTGGACGCGATTCGCGCCGGTGAAGCGATGACGCGGCATTGCCGAAAGATCCACCTGCGGCTGGCGATTGACTATTCCGCGCGCGAAGCAATTCTGCGGGCCTCACAGAGTTGTGGCGGAAACTCCGTGACGAGAGAGACGTTCGAGCAATTGCTGGGGCAGGAAGCCCCGGTGGACCTGCTGATTCGGACGGGTGGGGAACAGCGTTTGAGTGATTTCATGCTCTGGGAATGCGCTTATGCGGAGTTATTCTTTACGAGGGTCATGTGGCCGGAGTACGGCGCGATGGATTTGAGAGTGGCGCTGGAGCACTTCAGGAAGCGGGAACGAAGATTCGGGGCCGTGCCGGTGGTTCGAGACCAACCGGCACGGCAGGAACGCTGGTTACATTAACAGGAACTACGCTTTCTTCGGTGTGATTGTTCCATGGACTGCCACCGGTGGATGGTCGGTGACTTCCCAGGTCTTTTCGTTGAAGTAAAGCACCTTCCCCTGGCGATAAGACTGCACGGCCATGGTGATAAGCACCTGAGCTCGTGAGCCTGTCTCCACATCCAGAGTCGGCTTCTGGCGGGTCCGCATGCAGCTGAGGAAGTTGGCAATATGCTTCTGCATAATGTCTTCCTGTGGAACGTTGATGCGGACTTCTTCTTCAGTACCAAACCGTTGCGGCCACGTCGGATCGATGTAGCGTTTGTTGCGGATTTCGGGACGAACGCTGATGTACGGCGAATAGCTCTCGAACTTGCCATGGTCCACCATGGTCAGCGTGCCGGCATGGCCCCGGATCAGACCTGGGATGTGCTGGGAGTTGGCCAGTGAAGAACTGAGAACCAGGGAGTGGCCCTTGGGATAGTCGCCGATCAGATGGAAGCTATCGGGGACTTCGCGCTCATCATGGAACTCATAAATACCGCCACCCGCCATCACTTTGTGGGGGAACTGGGGTTCGCCCCAACAAATGTTCATGGGCGCGACGACGTGGTAGAAAAGGTCGGTCGCGATGCCGCCGGAGTAATCCCAGTACTTGCGGAAGCGGAAAAAGCGGTCGGCGTCGTAGGCGCGCGGTGTCGCTGTGCCCAGGAAAGTCTTCCAGTCGATGTAGTCTTCGCCCTTGGCGGTGGGGCCGGCGGCGGCGTCAATCGGGTAGTTCCATTCTCCGTCGAACGAGTTGCGGTGGTAGGAACCCTGGCTGAGAAGCATGTCGCCAATCATGCCGTCGGCAATGGCCTTTTTCGCCTTGGCCCACTGGTCCCCGGAGGTGGTCTGCGAGCCGACCTGCAGGACGCGCTTGGTTTCCTTAACGGTATTGACCAGCTGCTTCGCTTCCCCGATGGTGTGGCACATCGGTTTTTCCACATAAACGTCCTTGCCCTTATCCATAGCGGCAATGGCGATGGCTGCGTGCCAGTGGTCCGGGGTGGCGATGTAGACGGCGTCGATCTCGGGGTTATCCAGAATCTCGTGGAAATTGAGAGTCCCCTTGACCTTGTGCTGGGCGGCGACCTTGTTGACACGCTTCTGGTAAACGTCGCAGGCCATAGCGATGCGGGCGTTTTCCGTTTCGCCGGCGATGGCCATGTCGCGGGCGACGCCGGAGCCACGGCCACCGCAGCCAATGACGCCGATGTTGATGCGGTCATTGGCCCCGATGATACGGGAGGCTGCCGGCCGGGCGGCGAAGGCGGGTCTGCTGAATGAAGTCGCGAGCGAAGTCGCGGTGCCAAGGGCTGTGGCGGTCTTCAGGAAATCTCTTCGGTTGTTTGCGGTCATGTTGACGCTCCGTTCAGGTCTACTAGATTCTATCCTGAAAATTGGGAACTTTCCAGCAGGGGCCGCGGGACGGGCGGAATCAGGCAGGTTCACAGGCGACGGGGACCAACTGCCTCGGGAGCACAGGTTGGACACAACGCACCGCGAGCTTTTTGACCAACCGGAACAAAGAGGGAAAAGAACCTGTCAGTTAGCTCTCGAAGCGGCCCGGCTTAGAGCCCTGGCAGCGCTTCGTTCGCGGAGCACCTGCCCCGCCGCTCTTCCGCAAGTAACGTTTTCAACCAGTATTCAGGCTGGCAGCAAACAAGATGGCGTGGCGTTCGCTGTGGCGGTATGTGCCTGGCCCCGCTCCAGATGGTCGCCGCCTGCGAACAACTGCGGTTCGCGACGGAGACACGAAAACGGGGCCCACCGGTTGTCTCCAAAGCGAGATTGGCTTCGGAGACAACTTGCGATCGGTCCACTACAATCCACCATCGCTACCATGTGCTCCGTCCCCGGCATCTCGGCTGGTCTTGGCATATCGTTCGGGGCTGATGTCACTGCCGTTCCCGGCTACAGCACCGTCCTCTGGAGCGGCACCATCTAAGTGTTCCACCGCGTTCCTTGAACGCTTCCTTGATTGAACGAAGCCAGCCGAATCGCTCCGCAACTTGCGCGATTCGGCTGGTTTCACAAGCTAACCGGCGCCGCTGATACTGGACTTGTCAATCAGATCACGCGCGCCCTCGTCTCTGGAAAAGCCGGTGATGAGACACTCGTTGCCGCAATGAAGCAGATTGGTAAGTCTATTGGCATTCTCAAACCGGTAAGCAACTACGCCAATGCGTCCGATTATGGCGCGTCGACTTGGGGCATTTCGGTTTCATCCTCCGCCGCATGGGGCGTGGGTGCAAGTCAGACGTTCTCATTCAATATGAATACGGCACCCTTCAGTAACGGTCAATACGGTTTCTCCGTAGCCAGTGTCACGGGTCCCACGTTTGTTATCGGCACTCGGGATTTAATTCCGGGCGTTGCAGTCGCAATCGGCCTCAGCGTGGGTACTGGAGATTCCACACTTGCAAATGAGGGTATATCTTTCGCCTACGGCGTAAGCGGTGGTCCCTTCTCGGCCGAAATGGGCTGGGTATTCCCCAATCCTAAAATGGCTAGCGTCAGACTCGCATTCGATGCTGTAAAGACAGCTGAGCAGGCAATGATTGCGGCCACCAAGAAAAACGCTTCCGGAAAAGATTTACTCAACGCTGCTTATAAAACGGGCCATCAGGCGTTCGACGCAGCCATGGGTCCACTACAATCCACCATCGCTACCTTGTGCTCCGTCCCCGGCATCACGGGTGGTCTTGGCATAAACTTCGGGGCTGATGTCGCTACCGTTCCAGGCTACAGCACCGTCCTCTGGAGCGGCACCATCTAAGTGTTCCACCGCGTTCCTTGAACGCTTCC
>RGPS01000064.1 GCA_010084195.1 Terriglobia bacterium | reverse complement strand
GAAGCCCGCCCCATGACCAACCGGGACCGCCTGATGGAGCACACCCGCGATGAAACCTGTGCCCGCTGCCATTCCCTCATCGACCCGATTGGGTTCGGTTTTGAAAAATTTGACTCCATCGGGCAGCGGCGCGAAAAGCTGGAACTCACTTTTCGGGAAGGCGAGGGCGAGGGCCGGAAGGCTTCCGGCAAGAAGCTCCAGATTGAGCTGGACACGTCCGCGCGAGTGGAGGGTATCCCGAACAGTACTTTTAGTTCCCCCCGCGAACTGGGCAAAATCCTCGCCGGAAACGAAGTTTGCCAACAGTGTGTGGTTCTGCAATACTTCCGCTACGTAGCGGGCCGGATGGAGACAGTGGCGGACCGCCCCGTCATCCGCCGGGTGTTTGAAGATTTCCGGACCTCCGGTTTTCACTTCCAGGAACTTATAATGTCCATGATGGTGGCCAATGCCGAACTTCAATAGCGAAAGATCTCATCTCTCCCGTCGTCGCTTCCTGCGGGGAGCCACCATGGCAGGCGCAGCGGTCCGTATCGGACTCCCCCCGCTGGTCGGGATGTTGAATTCACATGGCACGGCCTGGGCTGCCGACGCCGCGCCCATCGAATCACGCTTCGTTTTCTGGTTCAACGGCAACGGCATCCCGGAACGCTACTGGATTCCCGCCGAAACGGGCCCCGACTACGCGATGACGCCATGCCTGGCACCTCTCGCGCCGTTCCGGAACGACATCCACGTGGTTACGGGCCTCGATAACGCTGTCGCCACCAATCCGGGCCCTGGCAACGGGCACCACAAAGCCATCAGCGGCGTCGTGAGTTGCACACCTTTCACCGGCCACGGTGCGGGCGGACCTTCCTTCGACCAGATCATCGCCAATAAAATCGGCGGCGATTCGCGCTTCCGCTCCATTCAAATCGGCGTCTCCCAGGAATCTTTCGGAGAAAGCATCCAGCGGAACATGAGCTGGGCGGGTTTCGACCGACCGTTGCCGTCAGAAATGCTCCCCAACCGGCTCTTCGACCGCCTCTTTGGTACCCACGAAGAAGGCTGGGTCAACCGCCGCCGCAGCATTCTGGACACCGTCCGAGAGGACTCGGTCAACCTGCGCAAGACGCTTTCGAAAGACGACGCGCACCGCGTGGATGAGCACCTCTCCGCCGTCCGCGACATGGAACGCGCCATCACCGGCCTGCCCGCCAACTACCGCCGAATTGACCCGCCTCAATACGACGGGGACATGAAGGACTGGCCCAAAATTGCGCGTCTGCAGAGTGACCTTCTGGCCAGTGCTCTCGTGACCCGCCAAACGCGCGTGGCTTCGTATATGCTGACCCGGGGTCAGGGCCTGGCCCGTTTCCCCTGGCTAGGCCTCACCGCCGCCCGCCACCATGACTACACGCACGCTGACGGCAAAGCGCCCGGCAGCGACGGCCCCAACGGCCAGCGCATCCTGCGTGACATTACCCGCTGGCACGCCGAAGAATTCGCCTATCTTCTGGCGAAACTGAAGGCCACGCCCGAGGGTGCCGGTAATGTTCTCGACAAGACCTGCCTCGTTTACACCCACGAACACGCCGAAGCGAATCCGCATAAAGCCAGCGGGATGGCCATGCTCGTAGCTGGCCACGCGGGCAAACTCGTCACCGGGACCCACTCCAAAGTCATGGGGACCATCGGCGACCTCTACCTGACCGTGGCCGATGACATTCTCGGTGCAGGCGTGGGCCGGATCCCCACTGCGACAAAAAAACTCGGGGTTTTGGTTGCTTAAAAAGCTCCAAAGGAAATACGTTGTCCTTGCCCTGATCGCGCTCGATGTCTTGCTGTTTGCGACCAGACGCGGGATCACGTTCGCAGTCCTGATCGCCCTCGGCCTGATGTTTTGTGGCGTCAAATGGGGAATCAGCGCCCTCTTCCGGAAATCCACGGTGATCTGGAGACTTCGGAACCGCCTGATGGTTACTTATGTGTTCATCGGGGGCGTGCCTATCTTACTCATCCTCGCCCTGTCATTCCTGGGGTCGTGGATTGTGGTAGGCCAGGTGGCCACCTATTTGGTCAGTTCGGAGTTGTCGCGTCGCGCGGCTGTTCTGGAAGCTCCGGCAAAACTCCTCGCAGCAGCCAAACTGAACGAGCGACTCCCCATTGCTATGGGCGTTTCACCCGTCCTCCGTGATCGTGCCCCCGGGGCGGAAATTCTGGTGACTGGTAACGGACCGGATCTTCATTTCCCGGAGACCAGCAAGCTGACTGCGCCGCCCGAGGGCTGGAACAATTACACCGGCGTCGTGTTGAATCAGGGCCGCTATTACCTGATGAGCCTTGTGAAAAACGCTGCAACACAAGCCCTGATCGTTGCGCCCCTCGACGGTCCGGTGATGGAAAAGCTCGTTGAGGGTTTGGGCACTCTCAACATCTACCACTTCGGTGGCCCGGATGGTGGCGAGGCGAAGAAGGGCTTCCGCCTGCTGGCCGATGCCGAAGATGCGAACAACGCGCCCACCGTAGCCGGAAAGATTCCACCTGCGTATAACATTCTGGACCGGGAGTTTCTTTGGGGCAATCCGATAGATATTGCCGACTGGAACCGGCCGAATGAGAAGGACTCGACGCTCCTCTCCGTCACCACCCGGACCTCCGCCGTCCTCGCCACCGTGTTTGGCGACCGTGTGGATTTCGCGCAGGGTATCCTCGTCGCGTTCCTCGCCATCGTTGGCCTTCTGGCGCTGGTGGAACTGATTTCGGTGGTGATAGGCATCTCGATGACGCGCACTATTACGGGTGCCGTCCACAACCTTTACGAAGGCACCCTGCGGATTGGTGCCGGGGACTTCTCCACACACGTCCCTGTGAAGGGCACAGATCAACTGGCCGATCTGGGTAATTCCTTCAACCAGATGACCGAACAACTTGCAGGGCTGGTGGAAGTGGCCAAGGAAAAGGAGCGTCTGCAATCGGAAGTCTCGATTGCCACAGAAGTCCAGGCGCGACTGTTCCCGCACTCAGCCCCCCTCATGAAGACGATCCAGTTGCTGGGCAGCTGCGATCCGGCGCGATCCGTCTCAGGCGATTATTACGACTACCTCGTGCTGCCCAGTGGCAACCTCGCTCTGGCCATTGGCGACGTGGCAGGCAAGGGAATTTCGGCAGCGCTGCTGATGGCCTCCATTCAATCGATCATGCGGACGCAACTGGTTGCCGGCCTGATTAAGAGCGGCGCGGTTGATGGCCATGTTTCCACAGCGGGCATCGTGGAGCAGCTCAGCAAACAGCTCTACGCGAATACGTCCCCCGAAAAATACGCCACGTTCTTTTTTGGCGTCTACGACGACACATCGCGAATCCTGCGCTACACCAACGCGGGGCACCTCTCGCCGCTGCACGTCTCCGGCGGCAATATTGTGCCCCTCGAAGTAACCGGGACCGTGGTCGGCATGTTCCCGTCGATGAGCTACGAGGAGCGTCAGATCAGTATCGGGGCCAATGATCTGCTGATCGCGTATACCGATGGCATCAGCGAGCCTGAGAATGCGTATGGCGAAGAATTCGGGGTGGAGCGGCTGGCCGACGTTGTGATGAAGTATCAGGCCTGTGAGCTCAAGGAAATGGTCGCCAAGGTCCGCGAAGCCGTTACTCACTGGAGCGATACGCCCGAGTTGCCTGATGACATGACAGTGCTCATCGCCAGGGGCCTGATTTGAGCTCCCTGCCACGAAAAGTCCTCACGCCTGAGCAGATGATGGCGGTCGATCTGGCCACCATTAACGCTGGAATTCCGGGGCTGATTTTGATGGAAAACGCCGCCCACGCGGTGGTGGAATATCTCGCCCACAAGTGCGGCCCGGTAGCGGAACAGCGTATCGTGATTTTTTGCGGCAAAGGAGGCAATGGCGGGGATGGTCTCGCCATCGCCAGAGTTCTCCATGTTCGCTTCCCCCCGCGCCAGCTGTTTGTGTTGCTGGCCTGCGACCCTCTGGAACTTCGCGGGGAAGCCGCTGTCAATCTAAAAATGCTGGGGGCTGCGGGCGTGGAGATCTCGCCCACATTTACGCCTGAAATGGCGGTGGCCACCGTTGTGGTTGATGCGATTCTGGGAACAGGGCTGAACGGGCCTGCTGGTGGTCGGGCACTCGAAGCTATCCGCACCGTTAACATGCGGTTCCCCTTAGCGAAAGTGGTCGCCGTCGATATCCCCTCCGGCCTTTGCGGGACCACTGGTGCCATCCCGGGCGAGTACGTCCGCGCTGATTCGACCGTTACTTTCACGGCTCCGAAGCTCTGCCACGCGCTGGCCCCTGCGGCGAATCTGATGGGCGATCTGCGGATTGCGCAAATCGGAACGAATCCGGCGTTGTTCGAGCAGGACCCGGCAATCTTCACGTCGCTGGTGACGCCGGAGAGCCTGGCCCCGATCTTCGCTCCACGCGAGCGAAATGGGAATAAGGGCCGCTATGGCCATGTCCTGATTCTGGCGGGTTCCCGGGGGAAAAGCGGGGCTGCTGCCATGGCCGCCCTCGCGGCGCTGCGGTGCGGTGCGGGCCTCGTCACCGTCGCATGCCCCGCCTCGGTACTCCCGGCAATCGCAGCCTTCGCGCCTGAGATTATGACGGAGCCTTTGCCGGAAACGGACACTGGCTTACTCGCGGAATCCGCTTATTGCAGAGTTCTGGAACTTGCAGCCACGCGCGATGTGGTGGCTATCGGACCGGGTCTGGGGCAAGCTGCCGAAGTCGCCGGGCTGGTGGATCGACTTTTTCGTGTTCTCGAAATTCCGGTGGTGGCAGACGCCGACGGCCTCAATGCGCTGGCGGGTACCGCTTGGCAGACCCCTGTGGGCACAACCCGCGTCCTCACGCCCCATCCTGGCGAAATGAGCCGCCTCACGGGAACGGCTACCGTCGCCATCCAGGCCGACCGAATCGCTGCGGCGAGGGGTCTGGCCCGCGAACGCGGCGCAATCGTCGTCCTCAAGGGCGAACGCACGCTGACGGCATTTCCCGATGGCCGAGTCTGGATCAATCCCACCGGCTCACCCGCGATGGCCACGGGCGGCACCGGCGATATCCTGACAGGCATGGTGGCAGCGCTCCTTGCCCAGTTCCCTACAGACCGTGACCGCTCCATTGCGGGTGCGGTTTACCTCCACGGCAAGGCCGGCGAACTCGCCGCCCGCGACCTGGGTGAGCAACCTGTCATTGCCACAGATCTATTGCGTTACTTCCCGGAGGGTATTCGTGGAATCCAGCACCCACCTCACGAACTCTGAGGAAGAAACCATTGAACTGGGTCGCAGCTTAGCGCCACACCTTTCCGGTGCCGTCCTGCTCATCGGCAATTTGGGAGCCGGCAAGACGACGATGACCAAAGGTATTGTGGAAGGCCGGGGAGTCGCCGCGGTGGAAGAAGTTTCCAGCCCCACCTTCACACTGGTCCACCAATACGGAACGAGCGACAACCCGGTTTTCCACATCGACCTCTACCGTCTGGACGAGGCCCGCGAGGTAGAAACCCTGGGCCTCGATGACCTTTTCGCTTCCGGGGCACTGGTCCTCCTCGAATGGGCCGAGCGCTTCCCCGCCCTGCTGCCTCGCGACCGCACTGAAATTCGCCTGAAAGCGCTGGACGACGATTCCCGGGAGATTCACATCACCCATGTCACTGTGCCGCATGTCACCGACACCGTCAGGTAACGACAATGGCAGTGTCGAGGCACTGGACGAAGCCGCCCGCCACTACCTCAACATGTCGGCAGAAGAGTTTCTCCGACAATGGAAAGCGGGCCATTTCCGCGGACGCCGAGCCTGCAGCGATCCCCGCATCGCCTATGTCGCCTCGTTGATTCCAGACTCCATGCGCTAACCTCCTAAGGAGATGCCCGAGAAACAACTGGAACTCCCCGCAATCGACCAACTCGCTGCCACACCTGAAATTCTTCGTATGCTGATGGCCTCTGTCGGTGACATTGACGCCGTCAATCGCCCGGACCCCAAACGCTGGTCCCTGGCCGAAGTTCTGGAACACCTCGCCCACATCGAAGGCGCCATGTTTCGGCTTCGTCTGGACAGGATCATGGACGAGAAGAACCCCACGGTGGAGCCTTACGATCAGGATGAATTCGATGCCGCAGGCACTTACGCAGGGCGCGACCCCGAAGAATCCTTTGCCCACTTCGAAGAACAGCGCGAAGCCAACATTGAATACCTTCTCAGTCTCTCCCCGGAGGCCGCCAACCGCACCGCCCAACACCCGGTAGCGGGCACCTTCACGCTGGAAAACATGCTCAATTACTGGGTGGCCCACGATCTGAGCCATGTCCGCCAGATTGCGGAACTGGTCCGCACAACGACGTTCATGACCGGTATTGGAAACCTGAAGAAGCTCGGTTCGTAAATCTCATGTCGCTGCTGCGCCCCTTCGATTACTCCGGTATCGCGCCTGACGCCCACGGAATCTCGCATTACCTGAATCGTCCCGCGTCGCTCGTCCACATGTTGCGGGCCACGGTGGATCGCAGTCCCCATAACGAGGCGCTCGTCGAATGGGGTGGAGGCCGCCTGACTTACCAACAACTCTGGGATGGGGCCGCGCGAGTCGCCGGCGGACTTCGCAACACCGGTATTGGGCGGGGGGACCGCGTCGCCATCCGCTACGCCAACGGTATCGATTGGTGCCTGGCTTTTTTCGGGATTCAATTAGCGGGAGCCACCGCCGTCCCGGTCAACACCCGCTTCAGCGAAGCGGAGATTGAATACGTAGTCACCGACTCCGGTGCACGGTTTATTTTCCTGCCCGGAACGCCGCTACCCGATGGCCCGCCTCTCGCCGTCGAAGACACCGTGCCCTCCGACGTATCGGCGATCTTCTACACTTCGGGCACCACAGGCTTCCCCAAAGGAGCCATGACGACGCATGAGAACTTTCTCGCTAACATGGAGTCCTGCCATCGGGTGGACTTCATCCCCTCGCAAGCTGATGTCCGTACGCTGGTCTCGGTTCCCCTCTTTCACGTGACGGGGTGCAATTCCCAGCTTCTCCCCACCTGCGAAGTCGGCGGCACCACGGTGATCCTGCCCACCTTCCATGTGCAGGAATTCCTTCGTGCCATACCGACTGAGCGCATCGGATTCCTCGCCTCCGTCCCCGCCATTTACTGGCTCGCCATCAACCAGAAGAACTTCGCGGAGTTCGACATGCGAAATGTTCAGCGCGTGATGTATGGCGGTGCGCCTACGCCGCCGGACCTGATCGCACGCATCCTCGAATCCTTCCCGAACGCCCGCGTTTCCAACTGTTACGGCCTCACGGAAACCTCCTCGCTCACCACCTGGCTGCCGTATCAGTGTTCGGTTACGCGCCCTGAGTCCGTCGGCGTGGCTGTCCCCAACATCGACCTTCGCCTCACGGATGTCTCCAAAGACCCCGGTGGGGATATCGGCGAACTCCTCATCCGCGGCTCCAACGTCGTGCCCGGCTACTGGAACAAACCCGAAG
This sequence comes from Terriglobia bacterium, assembly GCA_010084195.1. Lineage (GTDB taxonomy): Bacteria > Acidobacteriota > Terriglobia > Bryobacterales > Bryobacteraceae > BOG-234. The sequence continues at coordinate 21,066 of RGPS01000064.1, read as the reverse complement.
CTTCTGCTGAGACTTTCGCGGGAGGCTGGCTCCGCACCGGAGACCTGGCCCGCCTCGACGAGCAGGGCTTCGTCCAGATCGTTGACCGCAAGAAAGACATGGTGAACCGTGGCGGGGAGAACGTCTATTGCGTGGAAGTGGAAAGCGCTCTGGCCGCCCACCCGGACGTCTTCGAGTGTGCCGTCCTGGGCGTGCCGGATGCGATGATGGGCGAAAAAGTAGGCGCCATCGTGGTGGCCAAGCCCGGCCGCTCCATCGTGATCCCTGAAATCGTCGAATTCGCCCGGTCCCGCCTGGCCGATTTTAAGGTCCCGCAGTACATGGTTGTTCGTGAGGATTTCCTCCCGCGAAACCCGGGTGGGAAGATACTCAAGAAGGCCCTGCGCCAAAACGTTGAATGGGGAAAACCACTGCGATGAAAATGGAAGAGCTGCACACCCTGGTGGGAACTGAAGTCGGGGTTACCGAATGGTTCCCCGTCACCCAGGACCGCATCGAAACCTTTGCCAAAGCCACTGAGGACGACCAATGGATCCACACCGACCCCGTTCGTGCCGAGGCTGACTCGCCCTATGGCACGACGATCGCCCACGGCTTTCTGACCCTGTCGATGATCAGCTACTTATCGCGAGGCATCCTCAGCGTCGATAACGTCCGCCTCCGCATTAACTACGGCCTGAACAAAGTCCGGTTCCCCAACGCCGTCCGCGCCGGAGCCAATATTCGCGGCCATTTCGTGCTGCAGGAAGTGAAAGATATCGCACGTGGCATCGAGACCACTTTCGCCGTCACCATTGAGGTGGAAGGCTCCACCAAGCCCTGCTGCGTGGCGGAATGGATTGTCCGGCACTACCGCTAGGCTTATCCCGGAAACGATGCGACCCGACACCGCCCCCGTTCGCCACGGCGAAGAACTCAATGCAGCCCGACTCTCGGCCTGGCTCCACAGCCAACTCCCTGACGCGGGAACAGGCCTGTCCATCGAGCAGTTTCCGAACGGCCACTCGAACCTGGTCTATCTCATTCGGACCGGAGGCCAGGAGTACGTCCTGCGCCGCCCCCCGCTGGGTCCAGTCGCGCCGAAAGCACACGACATGGCCCGGGAATTCCGTGTTCTGGATGCCGTTCACTCCCACTTCCCCGAAGCCCCGCGCGTCTTCCTGCTCTGCGAGGATCCCGCCATCGCCGGTGCCACGTTTTTCCTGATGGAACGACGTAACGGCATCGTGCTGCGGGATGAGCCGCCGTCCGAGTGGGCCTCTATTCCGGACTACCCGGCAAAAGTCAGCGAAGCCTTTATCGACTGCCTGGTCCGGCTTCAGCAGATTGATGTCTCAGAACCCAAACTCGCCGCCCTCGGGCGTCCGGAAGGCTTCCTCGAACGCCAGGTTAGGGGCTGGTCCGACCGCTGGCAGCGCTCCAAAACGGAAGAGCTCCCGGAAATGGACCGGGTCATCGGGTGGCTCCACAAGATCCCGCCTTCAGGGGCACCAACTCTGGTCCACAACGACTTCAAGCTGGACAACGTGATGCTCCGCCCAGATGCGAGTCGGGTGGAAGCCGTTCTCGACTGGGAAATGGCCACGCTGGGAGACCCCCTGGTCGATTTAGGCCTGACTCTCTGCTACTGGACCTGGGCCAGTCAGGCGCAGCAGGACGATCCGCACCCGGCAACGCCCGTGATCACCACCCACCGCGGCTGGTATACCCGCGACCAGTTCATCCACCGCTACGTTTCCCAAACCGGGCGCGACGTCACCCAACTCCCCTGGTACGAAGTGCTGGGAGTCTTCAAGCTCGCTGTTATCCTGCAACAGATCTACTACCGCTTCCACGTTGGCCAGACCACCGACGAGCGTTTCCGCGCCTTTGACCGTCGCGTCAGAAGCCTCGTCCGGATGGCCGCAGAACTTATCTCCCGAAACTCATGAGCCGAATCTTCTTAGTCCGCCACGGCCAGGCCGGATCCCGCCAAAACTACGACTGCCTCTCCGACCTGGGCCACACCCAGGCGAGAGCCCTTGGCGATTACTTCGCCCGAGAAGGTGTCACCTTCCATGCCGCCTGGGTGGGAGGCCTTACCCGGCAGCGCCAGACCGCCGAACACGTCGCCGCCGCTTACGCAGCCGTCGGCCTCGCCTTCCCTGCCCCGACCCACGATCCCGCCTGGAACGAGTTTGACCTCGACCACATTTACCAGCACCTGGCCCCCATCCTGGCCGAAGAGGACCCGGAGTTCCGGACCGACTATGAAGTGATGCAAGCCGACGTGCACGCTGCCGGCGAAAACACCGAAGCGCAGGTTCACCGCCGCTGGACCGGTGCCGACGTCCGCCTGGTGGCAGCCTGGATCAAGGGCCATCCGAAGTATGGAGAGGAGGGCTATACGGGCGAGTCTTTTCGCGACTTCCACGCCCGGATCGCCGCCTGCCGCACCGCGCTGGCCCCGCTCACCCAGGCCGACGATGACCACAACCTCATCGTCTTTACCTCCGGCACCCCCATCGGCATCTGGACGGCTCTCGGCCTTGACGTAGAAGACCATCGCGCGATGCGCCTGGCCGGGGTCCTGCACAATGCGTCGTATACGATGATGCGCCTCCGCCCCGACCAACTTCGGCTCCACGCTTTCAACGCCGTCCCCCATTTATCAGGCGAGCTGTTAACGTGGCGTTGATGTTAAGGTGGCGGTGATGCACTTCGAATTTTCTCCCCGGACCCAGGATCTTCAGCAGCGCCTGAAGACCTTCATGGCAGAGCATGTTTACCCGAATGAGAGCCGGTACCACCAGCACTGTACCGGCCCGGATCGGTGGCAACCAGTCCCGGTTATCGAAGAACTGAAACCCCTCGCCAAACAGGCGGGCCTTTGGAATCTGTTTCTCCCGCAAAGCGACCGGGGAGCAGGTCTCACCAACCTCGAATACGCCCCGCTCTGCGAAATTATGGGGAGATCTCCGCTCGGTCCCGAAGTATTCAACTGTTCCGCCCCCGACACCGGGAACATGGAAGTCTTTGAGCGCTATGCGTCGCCGGAATTGAAGAAGCAGTATCTCGAACCCCTGCTCGCCGGCGAGATCCGCTCCTGCTTCGCCATGACCGAGCCACGCGTCGCTTCTTCTGACGCCACGAATATCGAATCCAGCATCGTTCGGGAGGGCGACGAATACGTCATCAACGGTCTGAAGTGGTGGACCTCCGGCGCCGGCGATCCCCGCTGTAAAGTTTCCATCTTCATGGGCAAGACCGACCCCACAGCCGCAAAGCACAAGCAGCAGTCCATGATCGTCGTACCGATGGACGCCCCCGGCGTGAAAATCCTGCGCATGCTCCCGGTCTTTGGCTATGAGCAGGCACCCCACGGCCACGGCGAAGTGTTGTTCGAAAATGTGCGAGTCCCGGCGGGAAATCTCTTGCTCGGGGAGGGTCGCGGCTTTGAAATCGCCCAGGGTCGCCTCGGGCCCGGTCGCATCCACCATTGCATGCGGCTCATCGGCGTCGCAGAACGAGCGCTCGAAGACATGTGCCGTCGCGTCAAGACCCGCACCGCCTTCGGCAAGACCATCGCGGAACAGGGCACCATTCGGGCCGATATCGCAACCTCCCGCATCGAAATCGAACAGGCCCGCCTCCTCACCCTCAAGGCCGCCTGGTTAATGGATACGGTTGGAAACAAAGCAGCTAAGGCCGAAATCGCCATGATCAAAGTAGTCGCTCCCAACGTGGCGCTGCGTGTGCTGGACCGGGCGATTCAGGCCCACGGAGCAGCCGGTGTCTCGCCGGACTTCGAACTCGCCGCAGCGTGGGCCAATTCGAGGACCCTTCGCCTTGCCGACGGCCCGGACGAAGTACACCTGGAGTCCATCGCCCGGGGCGAACTGAGCCGAACCCTGCTTTAGCCAGCGCTTTTTGTGCCAACTTCGTAAAAACTACGGTGCCAGGAACCATTAGGCCCCTTAAATCCAGCACCATTCGTTTGTTGAGGTTGAGATCCATAATCGGGGCTGGCGTCGCGTTGTCGGCCCTCGCCCGGGGAATTTGGTACGTCGCCGCCCGGCGTCCGGTACCGCCGACTGTGGTGCGTGTGGGTGTTGACGATTCCCCGCCCGTCTACACCTTTGGTCCTGACGGTAAGGTTTCGGGGCTTGCAGTGGATATACCCAACGAAGCCGCGCGCAGGAAGAACATCCGGTTGGAGTGGCATCCAAACCAGGATATTCCCCTGGATCAAATGCTCAGCTCGGGCCGCGTGCAAATGTAGCCTCTCGTCGGAGTGCCCCCCGAATGACAAAAGCAGTTCTATCTCACCGAACCGTGGCTGGAGAGCGATTACGTTCTGCTGTCTCCGGAAGGCCACCGAATCCGCTCGGGAGCAGAAGCTGCCGGCGAAACCAGGGCGCACGCCCGGCTTCGCATGATGTCGATAGTGGCGCAGACATTCCTGTCAAGAAGCCGCCTGCTCGTCAAGCTCCGCCGTACTGATGCCATTCAGGCCGTCTGCGCCGGCGAAGCGCGGGGAGCGATTGTGGAAGGCCGTGTTCTCGATTCCCTGCTTCTTTCCAGACCGCCTGGCTGTGAAACCGCTCGTTTCAACATTTCGGCGCTCACTGGCGCTACTACGCCGCCCGGCATCATCGCTGTGCCGGAAAGGAAGGCGGTCGCCAACGAACTCCGTAGTGGACTTCCGGAACTGGTCGCCGACGCTTACCTTGCCCGCAAGCTGGATGAGTGGTCCCCTTTCTCGGCAGAGGGTGCCCGTTCCGTTTGGGCACAGCAGGAAGCCAACGCCCGCAGCAAGATCTACCGCCCCGTGCTGGCACTGATTGCCCTGCTGCCTTTGGTTCTGGGATGGCTTGCCTGGCCGTCCAAGGCAGATCATTGAGCAAATTCCGGTAGCTGGTGAGACGCGCGATTTTTTGGTGGTCAAGTTCCCCTTCGCGGGCGAAACGGGCGAGAGGTTTATCGGCGGTACGGCCATCGACATCACCCACCGCCAGTCAGCAGTTCGGGACCTGCAGCCTCCGAGGCCCGCTATCAGGAACTATTCGAAAGTAACCCTCTGCCTGCCTGGGTAGTGGGCCGCAGCACGCTGGCATTTCTCAGAGTGAATGCCGCTACCACCAAACGCTAGGGCTGGACTCGCGAAGAGTTTCTGGGGGGGATGGCGCTGCCCGACGTCATGGCAGCTGCCGAATCAGGGATTGATCGCTCCGACTTCGCCATGCTCGACTCCGCCCATGAAGCCTCCGGCGCGTGGTGGCACCAGACTCGGGATGGAATGCGCCTGAGCGTGGAAGTTACCAGCTACGAAATGGAGTATGAACATCGCCCGGCCCGTCTGATGATCGTGCGCGACTTGACGCAACAGGAACGGACCCTGGAGCAGCTGCGAGTGTCGGAAGAGCGGTGGCAACTCGCCCTGCATGGCACCGGTGACGCCTTGTGGGATTGGGATCTGCGCAGTGGGCTCCGTTTCCGGTCACCCCTCTGGAGCGCGATGCTGGGCTATGGGGTCTACGAGATCGGGGACAAAAGGGAAGACTTTACGAGTTTGCGGCACCGGGACGACGTCGAGCGAGTAGAGCAGGCGCTACAGGAGTACCTCGGCCGCAAGACTGACACCTTCTCCGTCGAGTACCGGCTGCGCCGAAAAGATGGTGCGTATCGCTGGATTCTGGACCGCGAACGTGCCATTTGGGATGAGCGCGACCAGCCCCTCCGAATGGCAGGCTCACAAACCGATGTGACGGAGCGTAAGGATGCCGAGGAACGGCGGGAGCAGGAAGCTCAGGCCGATGCGCTCACCTCGCTGCCCAACCGGCGCGAATTCGATCGCGTTCTGGCCCTGGAATTCCAGCGGGCAAAAGAAGCCGGGGGCCCGCTGAGTGTCTGCGTCTGTGATCTGGATCGCTTCAAGGAAGTGAACGATACGAGGGGCCATGCCACCTGTGACCGGGGCCTGATCACTTTCGCCGGAACTCTGCGCGATAACCTTCGAGGCACCGATGTTATTAGCGGCATTGGGGGCGACGAGTTTATCCTCGCCATGCCCGACACTACTGCCAGTCAGGCAGCAGACATCGTCAACAGGATTCGCCGTCGCTTCTCCGAACACGAATTTCTGGATGATACCCAGCGGCGGGCAAGCTCTGTCTTCCGGGTCACCTGCTCGTTTGGCATGGCCGAACTCCATCCGGAACAGCAAAGCGCGAGCGAGCTAATCGAACATGCCGACCAGCGTCTCTATGCCGCGAAACAGGGCGGTCGTAACAAAACCCTCGTCGCGGCGCAGGCTAAGCAGCCTTCGGCACAGGGGCCTTATCGCCATCGCCCCGGGCCCGCGATCAGTTCCCTTCGGTATCTGGCCGCACAGGCCACCTTTTGATCGCAACTACTGTGGGCCTGGATGTGGGGCCTGCGTGCCTGTCGCCGACGGGCGACCGAACCCCTGGGCTGCGTTGGCGGTTGTCCGGCACAACATCGAAACACTAATCCCTCGGGGTGATTCTCTGGTTGCCACGGCCTTCAGTGACTGAAGTGGAGCCGCTATTGGCTGGACCGGCGGTGGTGCCCGCGGCCGCCTGGACAGTGACGACAACTGAGGTGCTTTGCTGCCCGGTCGCCAGCGAGCGAACCTGCACGACGTTATTACCAGGGCTGACGTTGGCCGGAATCTGAGCCTGAATGGTGCCGGCGGAAGTCTGGACCAGCGGCAGGGGCACGTCGTTGAAGGTGACGCAGGAACCGCCGAGCACGGTGGGGGGGGGCAGGACACTGGCCGTTGACGCGGTCGCGAGATTGGTGCCGTTGATATTGATGACGCCGCCAACCCGAAGGTTGGTAGAACCATCCGCCGCGTTCACGATAGCGCGGTTCCCTGCGGCGATGGCCGGAGTCTGCACGCCGTTGGGAGTCAAAGGAACCACGCTCAGGCCCGACAGGGTAATGATGTAGGCGACAAAGTCGTTGTCCAGGACCATGGAGCGCGCCGGCAGGTTGATGCGGGTGGTGCCAAAGAGAGTGAAACGCGGATTCTCCGGGGCAACGGCCAGAACGCGCGAGGAGTTCGTCGCCAGGTTCACCAGTTCGAGCGTGGGGCGGGCGTCGGAAGCCGCGAGGGCACCAATGTTGGCGCGAACGGGGGTGCTCAGGCGAAGGATATTGTTCTGGTCATACGGGGCAGTAGCCACAACGTTGCGCTGGGCAGCGCCCGTGGCAGCCGCCGCATTGGCGGAACCTCCCAGTGCGGTCAGAGAAGGATTGGTGTAAAGGCCACCGAGCGCATACCAGGCCTGGCCTGGACCGGCAGCGAGGGGGCCGAAGAAACCCTGGATTGGATTCGGGAACAGAGTTCCGGTTGAGATGTAGGAGTCGGAAGCCGCATCGTAAAGGTAAGCGGCACCACCAGCCCCCAGGGTCAGAAGTCGGGTATTGTCCGGCGAGGCCAGCATGGTTACCGGGGTGGGGATGATGTTGTTATTGGCGGCACTTCGTGTCAGGAGGTCGGCAGCGCGGGGAACGGCGTTGCCACCCACCACCTTCCATTGCCCACCATTCGACATGATGAACTGCAGGCCGGAGTTGGCCATGGCCATCGCCATGGGGTACAGCAGGGCTGCCGTGACGCCGCCTGCCTGGCGGGGGATGGGCGGAAAGTTCACGTGGCCGACATCCTTACCGATGGTCAAATCTACGATATCGATGAGTTCTCCGCCGTTGCTGGCCACGTACAGGGTATTGCCATCGGTGCTCAGCGCCAACTGGTGGGGCAACTGGCCGACGGCAATGGGGGCAAGGAAAACCTGATTCACGGTGTCAAAAACTTCGATACGGTTGTAGCCGGAATTTGAAAGGTAGACGCGATTACGGGTTTGATCGAGAACGATATCAGTCAGGCCCTGGTCACCGCCGGTTGCCTGGCCGTTGGTAACCTGGCCGGCGTTGGGGGAATTGTTGGCAGTAACCGGCACCGGGAAGATAACGCCTCGCTGGTCGGGATTCCGGTAGTTCATGTAAACCCGGATGGTGGGCGGGATGTTGATCGCCTCGGCTGACGCAAAGTTGACATCGAGGGCCAGGCCCTGCAGTGTGGCGGCACCTGTGGTGAGGTTGGTACCGGCCTGACGGACTACGTTGAGGCGCCCCGGTTCCATGGTGAACATGACGGTAGAGGGGGCAACACCGCTGGACACAGCAGTGGTGAGAGCCGAATTGATGGTGTTAATGGCGAACGTGAGCTTCCCGCCCCCCAGGTTGTTGATCTGCACGGGAGCCTGCGCGAGGCCTGAGCTGCAGGGATTTTGGCTGAGGAAGACCTGCGTGGTGGAGGGTTGCAGGATGGGGTAGGTGAACAGGGTGGAGATGGGCAGATAGATCAGGCCCGATTGCGAGAGGCTCCAGGCATTCCCGCCATCTGCGGTCATAACGATTTTGGCGACGATACTCTCGGGCATCCGGATGCCGAGGCGAATCCCGAGATTTGTGGGATCGGTGAGAAGGAGTACTGCCGAATTCGGGGCCTGCGGTGGGTTGGAAAACGCCGCTGTGTTGAAGGCACCATAGAGTGTCTTGCCATCAGGAGAGAAAACGCTGCCACCGATGTTCTGCCGCGTGTTGAAGGCTGCGTTAAACGGGAAGGGCGCGTTGGAGTTGTTCATCTGGCCCAGGATGGACAGGGTAGAGACATCGTAGAGCGTGAAACCTGCCATGAACTTCGCACCATCCGGAGAGATTGCCAGAACGGTGGACTGGCCGGTGACGGTGCGGCTGCGCAGAATAGTGCCGGAGGCAACTTCGTAGACAAACAGGTACGTAGTAGCAGCCGTGGGGTTGGTGAGGCCAATGATGTACTGCCCGTTCGGGGTGCGGATGAGCTTACTGAAGAAAGTGGTGTCGGGGCGGGTGAGGGTCTGCGCCGGGAGAGGAGCGGGCGTAGAGGGCGGTGGCGGCGTGACCACGGCGGTCAGCTGGTTGGCCGCAACCTGATTGCGATCAAAGATCAGCAGGGTGTTCGCACCACCGGCAGTGCCTGCTGTGGTGACAAGAGCTCGCCCATCGACACCAACTTCCACGCCCTGGGGCGCAGAGATAGAGCAGTCTGCGCGGTTCATCGAGGACGATGTCCGAGGGCGTTCCGCCGAGCGTGACCACAGTGCCGAAAGTCCGTGCCGTACTCTGGGCGTGGAGGGCCGGAACCACCGTTGCCAGCATCAGGGCGAACCCTGCGAACACCTTTGCGCTGTTGAGATTGCGTAGATTCAAGCGAGGTCTCCAGATTGCATTGTCGGAACAGCCGTCAAGGTTCCAAACGCGATCTCCAATTATACCGCCGCGCCCCCCGACGGCAAGCGCAAGGGTAGCAAACAAGAGAGACGCACGCCGTGCTATAACGGGGTGGTTGAATTTCCTGATTCGAAATGTTACGCGGAAGACAGTCCTGGGCGACGCCATCCTCCGGGCCGATACCAGCGCAACACGCCGGACGGGCCTGTTAAAGCACACTTCACTCAAACCGGGGCATGGGTTGTGGATCGTTCCTTGCCAGGGAATTCATATGTTTTTCATGAAGTTTGCCCTTGACCTGGTATACGTAAGTCGGGCCAAGCACGTAAAGAAGGTGGTTCGGGGGATCCAGCCGTGGCGAATTTCGCTTTGCCTGACCGCTCATTCGGTTCTGGAGTTGCCTGTCGGTACAATTGACCGAACGGGGATTGTCCCCGGAGATATTCTGGAAGTCACCAGGAACTGATGAGTCTGAATATGAGCTACGGTCGGTATGTTGCAGCCACGGGCGTGATGGCTGCCCTGTGGGTGACGGGCTGTCACCACGATCTGGCGCGGTCGGCCGTGGCGAAGACAGCAGTGTCTCAGACAGCCGTTTCTCAGGCAATAGCTCGCCAGATTGACAACGCCGCGAGCGCGGGCGATGGGGACTATCAACTGCGCGCGCTCCGTGCACGGATGGAAGCGAACCCCGCGGATATTGCCGCGCGGCTGGAAATCGCGGAGCGTTATCAACAGCTTGGCTTCCCGGAACTGGCCCTGGACCATGCCCGCTTGCTGCTTGAGAGAGTTCCGGAATCCGAAGACGCGCATGTGGCTTTGGCGAAGCTTCAACGGGCGGCAGATCAATCGGCAGAGGCTGAACGCGCGCTGGTCGCGTTCAGTACGACGCACGACGCTTCAGCCCGGGTGTGGGCGTGGATTGGCCTGCTGCGCGATGATACGGGCGACTGGAAAAATGGCGAAATCGCCCACCGCAAGGCTGTGGCTATGGCCCCGGATCGGGACGAGCTCCACAACAATCTGGGCTTCTGTTTGCTGCAACAAGGGCGCAAGGACGAGGCGGCGGTGGAGTTTGCCGCAGCACTCAAGCTGAATCCGCGATCCATTGTGGCGCGCAACAACCTGGGGACATCGCTGAACACCTCGGCGAAAGAAGCGGTGCTGCACCTCCAGTCGGTGACGGACCCGGCAACTGCGCACAGTAACCTGGCGGCAGCTCTGATGGACGCTGGTCGCTATGACGAGGCCAGACAGGAACTTGGCATCGCGCTGGGTTATAATCGTCAGCACTCCGCAGCGATGCAAAATCTGGAGCTGCTGGCGCGGTTGGAGGGGAAGCCTGTTGAGCTGAAAAGCTCCGTGCGGCCCGAGGGAAAATGGGCTCGTTTGGCAGTTTCGGCATGGCGGAGTTTTTGGGGTTTTCCCCCGCAAGTCGCTGATATCAAAGGAATAATTACGAGTACCGAGGCAGGCCCCCAGGTGGCTGCCCGCAAATAACGGAGATTTTATGAAACAGCTATTCCTGCGTTTTCTCAAAGATGAACAAGGTCAGGATCTGGTGGAGTACGCCCTGATTGTGGCTGCGGTCGGCCTGGCGCTAATCACCACGGTCAACACGCTTTCCCAGGGTATCGCCAGCCTCTATTCCAGCATCACGGCGGATCTGTCCAGTATTGGCGCGACACAGCAGTAGTCCACAGGCCAGCTTGCGTACTTTTGATCCCATTGCCGTCGGCCTGGTGCCGACCGGTCTCGCAGTTCGTTCTGCGGTACCGGTTCGGCAGCGGACTCTTGCGCGCCTGCTGGTACCGGATTTGGCGCTGACTGCCGCGCTTGTCACTTTGTTTTATGTTTTCTTTCTGTTCGGAGGTCCCACGGCCCTGTTCCGCGACGCTGATGCCGGATGGCACCTGCGGGCGGGCGAGCGAATGGTGGCGAGCGGCAGGCTGCTGCAGACCGATCCCTGGTCTTTTTCTAAACCAGGCGCACCGTGGCTCGCCTGGGAGTGGGCTCCGGACATCGTAACGGGCGAAGTTCACCAAACAGCAGGCCTTGCAGGGGTGGCAGCCGTCTATGCCCTGGCGATTGCACTGGCGGTTTGGCTTTGGTTTCGCTTGAACTGGGCGGCGGGGGGCAACTTTCTGCTGGCATGCCTGCTGGCGTCGCCGATGTTATCCACGGTAAACCTGCACTGGCTGGCGCGGCCCCACGTTTTTGGCTGGTCGCTGCTGTTGGTGGCGGTATGGTGGTGCGAACAGTTGCCGGGTCGCGTCAGCATGCTGAGCCTGGCGGGAGCGGTGGCTCTGGGCACAGTCTGGGCCAATACACACGGCAGTTTTTTCCTGGGACCTCTGGTATTCCTGCTCTATGCAGCCGGGGCCTGGCTGGTGCCACGAGTTTGGGAAACGGACGGAAACAACCCGACGATTCCGCTGAAGCTGGGCCTTGCCGTGGCGGCGGGAACGCTGGTAAATCCTTACGGCCGGGACCTGCACACTCACGTGCTCTCTTACCTTTCCGACTCTGCTCTGCTCGACCGAATTGGCGAGTTTCAGAGCTTCAATTTCCATGCAGAAGGGGCGGCGCAGATTGTCGCGGCACTTTTGCTGGGTGTAATGGGCGGGGTGGCAGCATTGGGGACACGCAATGTAGGTCGTTTTCTTCTCGCAGTGGTGGTGACAGCAGGTGCCCTGCGGTCCGCCAGAATGCTGCCGGTGGCAGCGCTGGTACTTTTACCGCTGGCAAATGGAACTATTACTGCTGCGCTGCGCAAGGCTGAGATGGCTTCTGGTCTGCGGCGCGCGATGAACACCTTTCTGGCCTATGGAGACCGTTTACGTGTGCTCGACGCCCGATGTACCGGGCTGGCTGCGCTGCCTCTGGCTGCCCTCCTGTGCTGGGGAGCTTCCCGGCTGCCTGCCGGTTTCCCGGCCGACCAGTTCCCGGTGAAAGCCGCCGCGAGCGTGGCGCAACTGCCCACCGCAGCCAGAATCTTCTCTTCCGACAAATTCGGCGGTTACCTGATCTACCGTTTTGCCGGAGAGCGCAAAGTTTTCTTCGACGGTCGCAGTGATTTCTATGGCGCCGACTTCCTGAAAAGCTATTCCCGTATCGTTCAGGTCCGGCCCAACTGGCAAAAAGATTTCGGCAGGTGGAACTTCACCCACGCCCTGCTCCCCGTCGATTATTCCCTCATCCCGGCCCTGAAAGCCGAAGGCTGGACTGAAATGCACCGAGACTCAACCGCCGTTCTGCTGGCTTCCCCCCTGCAAGGAAGGCGCGCCTGATGGACCGCAACCGTATCCTGCTCCTTTTCGGAGCTGCGTGGGTATCCGCGGCAGTTCTGACGTGGTTCCTGTACAATTCGACGGCCAAGCCGAAGCAGGAAGTGAAAACGACGATCTATGCTTCCACCCGGGACCTAATTACCGGAACGGTGGTGAAGAAGCCGGATCTCAAAAAAATTCAGGTTCTGTCAAGAGATCTCCCGAAGGGCGCGATCCTGGCGGAGAAGGACGCGCTCGATCGGGTAGCTCTGTTCCCTGTTGCCGCGAACGCTCCGCTGATCGGCACCGGTCTTTCCCCGCAGACGGGTGCTGAAGGCATGCCGGCAACGATTGAACCGGGTTTCCGGGCGGTCTCGGTAACGATATCGGATGTCAGCGGCGTGGCTGGCCTGGTGCAGCCGGGGACCCATGTGGACGTGATGTTCACGCGGCCAGGCACCATGACGGAAGCCATCACTTCGACGATTCTGCAGAACGTTCGGGTGCTGGCGGTTGGTCGCCAGACGCAGGCAGGCCAGGTGGCCGATCCGAAGGCGAGCAAGATGCCGGTCGCCACCCTGATAGTAACGCCGGAAGACGCGCAGAAACTGGAACTGGCCAAGAATCAGGGCAAGATCAGCCTCTCGTTGCGGAATCCTCTGGACCAGACGGCGGGGCTGACCGGAAAGCCCGTAAATACGGATGTCCTGGACCCGGCAATGCGCGTCAAGATAGCTCAGTCGGCGAAGTTCCGAGATGCTAAAGGTGATCTGACTGACCCCAAAGTCTGGCAGGAGTTGACCGGGGAAAAACCGAAGGGTGTGGAGAAACCGCCTCCGCCGCCGAAACCCCTGCCGCCGGTCCCGAGGGCCGTTATTGAAGTTTATCGCGGCGAAAAGCACGTACAGCAGGTATTCCCATGATGAAAACATTTTCCCTGCTGGCTCTGGCAACAATTGTCCTGACAGCGCAGACGGCTCCGATACGCCGGACGCTCACGATTACGTCGGGTCGCGGTGAACTGGTTCAGTTCCAAACCGATGTGGGAAAGGTCGCTGCCTCAGAACCGAAAATTGCGGATGTTGTGGTGGTCTCACCCCGCGATGTGATGATCAATGCGAAAGAGCCGGGCAAGACCACGATTGTGATCTGGGAAGGCACCAACCCGGTCCGCTACGACATTGACGTGGTAGCCGACACGACCGATTTCGACAATTTCCGCACCACGATTGCAGAGCAGATGCCGGGCAGCGCAATTGAGGCCACCGGCAAGGGCGACACGATCGTCCTGAAGGGCACGGCGAGAGACTCCGCCCAGATTAAGCTGGCCGGAGCGCTGGCGCAAACCAGGGCGAAGACGGTGGTGAACCTGCTGACTGCGCCGCCCGACCCCGAGCCCAGGCAGATTGTGCTGCAGGTGAAATTTGCCAGTATCGACCGGACGGCGTTGCAGGAACTTGGCTTCAATTTGTTTAGCCGAAATGGCGTGGCGGTGGGCGAAATCTCTACCGGCCAGTTCCAGTCACCGCGTTTTAGCCAGCTACAGCCGGGCCGGGACCAGAGCATCAATTTCGCCGATTTGCTGAATTTGTTCGTGTACCGCCCGGATCTCGACATCGGGGCCACGCTGAAGGCCTTGCAACAGAGGGATGTGTTGCAGATTCTGGCCGAGCCAAATCTGATCACGGTGGAAGGCAAGACGGCCAGCTTCCTGGCGGGCGGTTCTTTTCCGTTCCCGATCCTGACCACCACCTCAACCGGAGGTTCGGTTTCGCCTGTGATTACCGTGCAGTTCAAACCGTTTGGCGTAAAGCTGGATTTCACGCCCACGGTGACCCCGAACGGTGCGATTAACCTGGTAGTGGCACCGGAAGTCAGTTCGCTGGATTTTGCGAATGCGGTAACGCTGCAGGGCTTTCTGATTCCCGCTATTTCACAGCGGCGGGCGGAAACGGAAGTCATTTTGAAGGATGGCGAAAGCTTTGCCATCGCGGGTCTGATCGATAACCGGGTTATCGAAGTGGCTTCGAAATTTCCCGGCCTCGGGAATATTCCAATCCTGGGGGCGCTGTTCAGCAGCCGCTCCACAAAGAAGACGAATTCCGAGTTGCTGGTGGTGATTACGCCGCACTTCGTAAAACCCTTATCCCCGGAAGAGAAAGCCAAGCTGCCCGAGTTCCCGCAGAGCTTCCTGCCGACTAATGCCGAAGTGAAGGCAAAGAACGACAAGAAGCGGGGCGGATTATTTGGCCATTTTGTGGGACCGCGTGGTGAACAAGAGCCAAAAAAATAGCTGCGGCGCAAGCAACTCCGGAGCCATGTCGATCCAGTTCCTGGTGATCATGGTACCGGTTCTGCTTGGGTTCATGGGCTTTGCAGTGGACCTTGGCCGCATCTATCTGGTGCGGGGAGAACTCAGCGAAGCGGCGAACGCGATGGCGATGTCTGCTGCGGCCCGGTTGAACGGCACCGGCACGGCCACCGACGCCGCGAATATAGCGGCGAATCTGACGCTGGATAACAGCCTGGGGGACGCAAACAAGTACAACTTCGGTTCCCTGGTAGTGGGGCAAACGACGGGAATCCTGGACAGTATTTCGCAGGACCCTGCCTATTTCCCGGCAGTCGCCGACGCCATGAGTGCGCTGGGCCAGATTGGGGCGGCGTCCACCGCAGACGGCACCACGGCGCGGCACGTCACCATCAACCTTACCGGGGAAGCTCCCCTGCTGTTCTTCTCGCTGCTGGCGCTCGGACAAAGCCGCAAAACCCTGGTCGCGGCGTCAGCTGTGGCGGGTGTAAGCGCTCCGGTTTGCACGGCGTGTGGCATTGAACCCTATGCAATTCCGGCGATCGATACGGCCGACGCGATCCATTTCGGCTTCGTGCCGGGGACACTGTACACGATGGGCTTCCAGTGCAATGGAGCACCGCCTGCCAACCTGGCGGGCACGACCGGACGGATTCAGTATCTGGTGATTGACCGCTACGATACCAGCCAGGCATTTACCGAAGACCAGCAATTGTTCCGGGTGGGAGCGCAGGGCCTGATTCCCTCCCCTGCCACGCCGGGGTGGTCGTGCGCCACCATCGGCAATTTTGAAAATATCTGGGCCACTGCAGTGCCTCGTGGTTGCGCGGTGGCAGGGGCACAGGCTTCCGTCCAGAACGCGATGTGCGGGCTGAGTTCCAGACTGACGGACCCTACCCTGATCGCGGCCTGCAACACAGCCGTTACCGATGTTGCCACGTTATCCACCGCTTACACGCCGGACCTGGACCTGAACGCAATCACGGATTACACAACATACGTCGGCGACAACAAACGGCTGATGACGCTGCCTGTGGTGGACACGCTGTCGACGACGGGGACCATGCAGGTGCTGGGGTTCCGGCAGTTCCAATTACAACCGACCACGGGAAATGCCACGGGATCGAACAACCCCGCCGATGCGAATGGCCGTTTTGTAGCGCTCTACCTGGGGGTGGTAGCGCCGGTGAAGCAAGGGACCGTGGGCGGAGCGTGCGCCAGCACGTCAGGGCCAGGCAAGGTGGTCCTGCACCGATGAAACCTCAACTGATGAGATCCGAAGTGATGAGATCCGGCGGAAGGCGCGGCAGTGTGGTGCTGGAGACGGCGATGATGATTCCCATCATTGTCCTGTTGCTGGTCGGCATGACGCAGGTGGGTAAGTTTACCTACACGTATGTGGAACTGCGCAAAGTAGTCAACTCGGTCGCGGCCTACCTGGCAACGCAGCAGGGTGTTGACTTTTGCAGCGCAACGGACCCCAATGTGGCGGCGGCTATCAGCTTTGGCCTCACCGGAACCACTGATAACTCGCAGCCTGTCTTTGTGACCGGCCTGACGCAGGAGATGATTCAGATTGTCCCGGAGCGGTATGACCCCCTCACCCAGACAACAGGGGTGTGCACTTGCGCGATCAATGGCTGTGATGTGGCGGCCGGTGGCGGAGAGCCGAACATTATCGTGGTGTCGATCAACGGGTACACCCTGCAACCACGCATCCCGTTCCTCCAGATTGACGCAATTCCGTTGCGGCCCCAGGTGAAGGTGCGCTTTGGAGGAATTTAGGCCCGGTAAGCGCCTCTCGCGGCGTGCCGGACAAAGCGCTGTGGAGTTCGCCCTGATGTATGGTGCGGTGATTATTCCATTGACCTTCGGCATCGTCTTCGTGGCCCAGATGTACTGGGTTTGGCATTCCGCCGCTGAGTTTACGCGCCAGGGAGCACGTTATGCCACCACGCACTGCTGGCAGCCGGACGGGCAAAACGTTCTCACGTGGATGCAGTCTCATGTGCCGGTCAACATCGACCTGAGCCAGTTCCAGACGGGCGGTGCCGCGCAGATCAACATTCAGTACTTCCAGCGCGATGCGGCGACGGGCCAGCTGCTGCCCTTTTCCTGTGACGGCACCTGCTCCTCCACGTGTATTCCCGATACCGTGAGCATCAGCCTCAGTAACTATGAATTTCGGCGCTTCGTGAGTTTTCTGAGTCTGCCGCCGATTGTTATGCCCGGTTTTCCCGTATCCATGCCCATGCAGGGGGCAGGGTGCGATCCTGAACAGAATGCGTGTTTGCCGTGATGATTCACGGCCCTGGAGAGTTGGCCTGAACTTATGTCTGTTCCTTTTGTTCTGATGGTCGCTTCGAGCGACGAACATTTCCGCGAGATGGTTCGGGATAACCTCCTGAACATCCCGAATTCCAAAGTCGGCTCCGAGTACCAGGAAGTCTCCTCGAACCTCTATGTCCGGGTGTTGCAGGACATAGAGCGGCACCCCAATTCCGCTGTGGTGGTTGACCTTTCGGGCGATACCGAAACCGGGCTAAAGTCACTGGAGCGGCTCAAGCAGGCGGTGCCTGATCTTTATGTGATCGTGTCGAATTACCACGCTGATGGGGAGACGGTGATTCAGGCGATGCGGATGGGGGCCAATGACTTTCTGCAGCAGCCCATTAAGCGCTCCGATTTCCGGGATGCGATGGCGCGTTTCGAACGGGCTCCCCGGCGCGTGGTTTCCACCGAAAGCAAGCTGGGCAAAGTCTACACGTTCCTGGGGGCCAAGGGCGGCGTGGGGACGACGAGTCTGGCGGTGAATTTTGCTGCCGTGCTGGCGCAACGCAAACAGTCCGTGGTGGCGGTGGATCTGGACTGGACCGCCAATGATGTGGCGATGCAGGTGGGGGCGAACGCGCAGTACACCCTTTCCGAAGTGGCCGAGAATATGCACCGGATGGATCAGGCTTTGTTTGAAAGCCTGGTGACTCGTGATCCGTTGGGTTTCTATCTGGTGGGGCCGAATGATTCGCTGGAAAACCGAGGCTACTTCAGCGAGAGCATCTTCCGCGAATTCTCCACTTTCCTGGTGGAAAAATACGATTCCACGGTGGTGGACGCGGGCAAGAACCTGAACGACGAGGTGGTAGCGGGGGCCTGTCAGGTCTCTACCACCATTTTTGTGGTGGTGAATCAGGAGTTCGCGGCCATTCGAAATGCCCAAAGGTACATCGGGTCGCTGGTTCGTGGCGGGGCCACGCAGGATCAGATCCGCGTGGTGGTAAACAAGTACACAAAGAAACCGAGCACGCAACTGGCGAGTCTGGAGCAGATCAAACAGACCCTGGGACAACCCGTGTTTTATGGAATTCCGGAATCGGGGGCCTTCCTTGCGGCTATCAATAAGGCACGCCCACTGGTGGCGGATCGCCAGTTTGCTCCGGAGCTCGACAAGGCCTTACGTGCGTTCGTCAGTAAGGCAACAACGTCCCCGGCGGCGGCTGCGGCGGCATAAAGGATGAGCACACGTCCAATAGCACGTCCGACAGCAGGCGCGGATCGTTGGTTTGAGATCAAGAGTCAGGTCCACCTGAAGCTCCTGAATACCCTTTCCCCGGAACAGCTGAAGTCGCTGAACAAGGATGGTATCCGCGCCCAGATCGGGCTGATCGTGGAACGCATCGTTGAAGATGCGGGCGTGCCGATGACGCTGGCGGAGCGGGACCGCGTTACCGAAGAAGTGCAGGACGAAGTCTTTGGACTGGGGCCGCTCGAGCAGTTGCTGAAGGACAACACAATCTCGGACATCCTGGTGAATGGTTTCGACAATGTGTATGTGGAGCGTGCAGGCCGTCTGGTGGAGACCAATGTCCGGTTCAAAGATCAGGCGCATCTGCGGATGATCATCGACCGTATTGTGTCCAACGTTGGCCGCCGCATTGATGACTCTTCGCCGATTGTAGATGCCCGGCTGGAAGATGGCTCGCGTGTTTGCGCGGTGATTCCTCCGTTGTCGCTGATCGGGCCGGTAATGTCAATTCGGCGTTATGGCAAGAAGCTGCTGACGACCGAAGAACTGCTGAAGAACCAGACCTATTCGCATGGAATTCTGGACTTTCTGAGCGGCTGCGTGGAAGCGCGCCTGAACATTGTGATCGCCGGCGGGTCCGGCTCCGGCAAGACGACCATGCTGAACACGTTGTCGCGGTTTATCCCGGAAAACGAACGTGTGGTGACGATTGAAGACACCGCCGAACTGCAATTGCAGCAGCCCCACATCGTTCGGCTGGAAACCCGGCCTTCGAATATTGAAGGCGCGGGCGCGGTAACGGCTCGGGACCTGGTAATCAACACGCTGCGTATGCGACCGGACAGGATCATTGTGGGCGAATCGCGCGGGCCGGAAGCGCTGGACATGCTGCAGGCCATGAATACGGGCCACGACGGCTCCATGACGACGATCCACGCGAACACACCGCGCGATGCATTTTCCCGCCTGGAGACCATGGTGATGATGGCGAGCCAGAATGTACCGGATCGCGTGATTCGGCAACAACTGGCCTCGGCGATACATCTGGTGGTGCAATGTTCGCGGCTGAGTGACGGGGCCCGTAAAATTACGGCGATTGCGGAAGTGGTCGGAGTCGACGGGGATAAGGTGGAGATGCAGGATCTGTTCGAGTTCGAGCGATCCGGGATCAGTCCGAGGGGTAAGGTTGTGGGGAGATTCCGCGGGATGGGCAATCAGCCCCGGGTGCTCGAACGCCTGAAGGGTTACGGAATTCACCTTTCACGTGCAATTTTTGATGAAGTTGTTGAGGTACAGGACAAGTAATGTTCGCGATTGCCGCATTCCTGATCTTCTCGATTGCCCTGTTCGGCGCAGCCTGGTACGTATGGGTTGTGCCCCGGAATGAGGAAGCGCGGATTCTGGAATCACGTCTTCGGGGCGCGCGGGCAGCAGTTCGGACGCAGAAAGACCGGGGCGGCGCGGACCTGACTCTTCGGGAACGGCGAGGTTCGCTGGCATTCTGGGGCGACTTCGTTTCCTGGCTGGGAGTTGTCAACCGGCTGCAGGTTGTGATTCAGCAGGCAAATCTCACGTACCGCGCAGCCGACGTGGCAGCACTTTCAATCGGCATCGCGGTGGTATCGTGGCTGGTGCTTTCCCTGTTCATTCCCATTCAGGCACTGCGACTGCTGTTTGCGCTGTTTCTGGGCTCGGGGCCGATCCTGTACATCATGCGGAAGCGTGCTGCCCGGCTGAGCAAGTTTGAAGATCAACTGCCCGATGCAATCGACCTTTTCACGCGCACCATGCGGGCTGGACACAATATCCATAGTGGGCTGGAGACGATCGGGGAAGAAACGTCAGACCCGATCCGGATGGAGTTCCGGAAGGTCACCGAAGAACTGGCGCTGGGGTCCGCCATTGAAGCGGCGCTCCACAAGATGGGCGACCGGGTGCCGATTATCGATCTGAAGTTCTTCATTACCGGCCTGATTCTGCAGAGGCAGACGGGTGCCAATATGGTGGCGGTGCTGGAGAACCTTTCTGCGCTGATTCGTGAGCGCCTGAACATGGCCCGGAAGCTGAAGGCACATACGGCTTCGCAGCGTTTTTCAGCGGGCCTGTTGTGTGCGCTGCCCTTGGTTGTGGGCCTCGGCTTTTGGGTCCAGAAACCGGAATATACGAGGTTACTGTGGACGGACCCGTTGGGGCAGAAGTTCTTTACTTATGCGATCGTATCCGAGATCCTCGGCATCCTGATCATTCGCAAGCTGTCGAACGTGAAGGTATAGCAGCGTGAAGGCCTAAGCAATGCTGATACCCCTCCTCTACTTTGTGCTCGCGGGTGCCACCCTGACGGCCATCATCTGGTCCGCTTCGAAGCTGTTCGCGCAGCCGGATGATTTCCTGAATGATCGGCTGGAAGAGTTGCGCTCTGCAGGCGTGGTGGGAAGTGGCCGCCCGCGTAAATCGACGCAGGGCCTGCCGGGTAAGTTCCTGCGTTTTGTGGCGATGATTCCGGGCGCTGACGACTGGATTCGGGGGGCCGAGAAGCGGCTGAAGCAGGCTGGTTACCGGGGCGAGAAGACGCTCAGCAACTACATCATGATGGCGTCCGGGTTTCTGGTATTCTGCTTCGCCTTCATTATCTGGGCGAACCGGGGCAACGATTTGTCGAATATGTTCGGGGCACTGGTTGC
>RGPS01000628.1 GCA_010084195.1 Terriglobia bacterium | reverse complement strand
TGAAGTTCTCGAAGCCCAGTGCACCGTTTCCACTGTCGTAGACGCCAACCTGACCAGTGGAGAAGGTGGAGTCGTTGAAATTAAAGATCTGCACGCCGTCGACTAAGACAACGTAATTACCCCCAGTCACGCTGACGTCGAAACTATGGGGAGCGGCGGATAGCGACGTGGAGACTATCCTCGATCCGATGGAGCCGTTCACGATCGGGTTAACGTAAATATCTCCAAACCGAGGACGAATGACGAGCAGAAGGCCGTCCACTTTCGTGTTGCCCGCCTGGCTATCGAAAGCACCGAAGAAAACGCCGCCGTCACCGCCCACTTTGGTGGTCTCGACGTGGAGCGAGAAGTTCGTCAGACTGAAGGGAAGCAGGGAGTTAGCCATCGGGAAGACCGAACCGGCGGCCGCATCATAGACACCGCCCGAGGCACTCCAACCACCGAGTTTATTCAGCCAAAGGCTGTTCGGCCCGCTGTCGAAGTTGTCCGTGAAGAGGATGCGCGTTACTTTTTGTGTCAGGGTATTGCTGGTGGCGGTGGAGTTGGTGGTGTCGCCGCCGTAGCTGGCTGTAATGGCATAGGTGCCGATGGCGAGCGAGGATGTCGTATAGGTAGCTTCCCCTCCGGAAATGCTACTGCTGCCGAGGGTCACACCGCCGCTTGTGAACGTGATCGTACCCGTCGCAGTTGAAGCGCTGACGGTCGCTTTGAACGTGAGCGAGGATCCGACGTTGGCCGGGTTCGCCGATGACACCAGCGTCACGCTCGAAGGAGAAATGTACGTATAGAGAGTATTCGCGGTATTTGTTCCGCTCGGCGTCGTGACGGCCACACTGGCGATACCTGCCGTTCCCGCCGGCGTCGTAGCCGTGATGGAGGTTGCGCTCACCACCACCACATTGGTCGCAGCCGCTCCCCCGAGGGTCACACTGGTGGCTCCGGTGAAGTTGGTACCCGTGATGGTTACTGTCTGGCCACCGGCGGTTGAGCCGGTTGACGGGCTGATCGCGCTGACGG
>RGPS01000627.1 GCA_010084195.1 Terriglobia bacterium | reverse complement strand
ACCTGAAAGCAAAAATATGGAACAAGACCAATCGAAAACCGAAAACGCAGCGGCTGTTCGCTCCAGCGCATGGTTAGGCCGTTGTTCTGGATGCGGGGTGGAAATCTCCCGACAGAAAGCACCGCCGCCATGCCATGTAAAGCGGATGAAGTGTAAGAAGTGCAAACACGAAACGCACATGAAGCACGCCAGAGCATGGGCCAAGAAAAACAAAAAGTATGAGCGCGATAGAAAGCAAATGCCACACCGCAAGGCGATGGCGCTGGAAGGCAATCTCGCACGGAATAGGCGCAGCCAATCCAAAGCAACGATGACACGCCAGCCGTGGGGAATCGTAGAGGACTGCTGGCTGCTCGAAAACGCTGGAAAAATGACAGAGATAAAACTTGGCGAGCATCTAGGACGAAGCATGAGATCAATCGAAATGCGCCTCTGGAGACTGCGACGTGCGGAACGGCCTAACATGGTCACTTCGAGCTGGCAATCGTCGATCCGCCTTACGGCATTGGCGAGGCTCTGGTGAAGGGCGGAGGCGGAGGCGGATGGCATCGCATGATAGCCAGCGGCGCGGATAAATGGGACGTGGCACCGCCGCCTGAATACTTCGAGGAACTCTTCCGCGTGTCCAAGAATCAAATCATCTGGGGCGGAAACTACTTCCCGCTGCCGCCGACAAAAAAGCCGCTGTGCTGGGACAAGGTGAGGCCGAATCAAAAGAACGTGAGTGAATGGGAAATGGCGTGGACATCCTTCAATGGTCGCGCTCAAAAATTCGAGCACTGCGCCAACGGCGGATTCTTGCTGCCTGAGCCGCGAATCCACCCGACGCAAAAGCCGGTGGAACTCTATGGCTGGCTGCTGGAAAACTTCGCCAAGCCGGGCGACCGCATCCTCGATACGCACTTGGGAAGCGGGAGCATCGCAATCGCCTGCCACTTCCGAGGGCATTCACTCACTGCCTGCGAAATATCGCCGGACTACTTCAACGCCGCAAAGGCACGAATCGAAAAGGAGACGCG
>RGPS01000626.1 GCA_010084195.1 Terriglobia bacterium | reverse complement strand
GGGCTGGCCAACGAACTGGAAGTACGCCCCATGCGAGGCGTCGGCTATAGCCTGGGTCGCGCGGCCGTGATTAACTCCTCCGGCCAGATCGATGGCGCCTCCGGCACCCTGAGCGACTGCCTGCACGTGGATGGCAGTTCTGGCGCCTGCGGCGGCGGTGGCAGCGGCGTGATTCCAGGGTTTGCCGACAATGAGACGCCCGCTGGCGCCGTCAACAGCAGCAACCGGACCTTTACTCTCACCCATGCGCCTTCGCCGTCGGGAAGCTTGACGGTCTTTCGAAACGGCCTGAAGATGAGCGAGGGCGTTGACTACACTCTCTCCAGCAGCACCATCACCTTTTTCTTCGCATCCACACCGCAGACCGGAGACCAACTCACCGCAAACTACCGCTATGGTGACCCGAGCAACCCGCTGGGAACGTTGGCGGCATCTCAAGTGGTTTGCAGCAATGTGGGAGCCACTACATCCGCCACGACGATCACGCAGCTGGGCAGTTGCACCGTTCCAGCGGGCATCCTGAACTCGGGCGATCGGCTGGAAATTCGCGTTCAGTACAGTCACACCGGCAGCGCCTCGGGCTTCTCCGGAGAAATTCGCCTCGGTAGCACCACGCTAGTCGCCCGAACCATGGCGTCCAGCGAGACACGTTTGACCGGCACCTCGGACTGGAGCATCTTCGGTACGGACCAGCTCTGGGATTCACAAACGTGGGGTACTACGGCGATTTTAACCTTGACCAGCGGTGCCGGAACGGAAGATACCAGCCAGGCCATTCCCATCCAATTCCGCGGACAGCTGACCACCGGCGGCGGAGACAGCGTATCTTTGCGGAATTTCGCGGTGATCCGCTACCCGGCTCAGGCAAACCCCTAGTCGGCATAGGGGGAACCGCTCAGGAACTAAGGGCGTACCGTGGTTAGAACAAACGGCTTAAGGAGAACTCCCCTAAAAACTAGGAGGATTCGATTCTTGAAGCTTGCTCGGTTCTAGAGGAAGATGAGAGTGCAGAGATCGGA
>RGPS01000625.1 GCA_010084195.1 Terriglobia bacterium | reverse complement strand
TCAAACTCCAGACCCTTTACCCGATGCATCGTCGCCAGCCGAATCCCTGTCTTATCCCGCCGCTCCGCCGCATTCCGCTTGATCTCGTAAGTCTCAAACCCCGCCGTCTGCAACTGCGCCGCGTACCCATCCACCAGGTGCTTCGTCCGAGCCACCACGCAAATCGACTCCAGCGCCGCCCCGTCCCGCACCAGACCCTCGATATGCCCTTTCAGGAACGCAATCTCCTCCCCGAAACTCGCAAACCCCTTCACCAGCGGAGGCCCCCCATGCGTCAGCGAAACATATCCCTTCTGCTGGTCCGCGCCCCCATCCAGATCGTCAATGTCCCGACCCTCCAGCAGTGCCACCGCATACCGCCGGATCTCGTCCGTTGTCCGGTAATTGATCCGCAGCTTCTTCCCGCGCCCCCGGATATCGATCCCACACTGCCCCAGTGACACCCGGTACCGATAAATCCTCTGGTGCGCATCTCCCACAATGAATAAATCGTTCGCCGCCTCCGGCACCATCGCCCGAATCATGCGGAACGCTTCTGCACTCAGATCCTGCGCCTCATCCACAATCACCGCCCGGTACGGCAGCGTGATCCCCTTACTCTGGATCAGTCCTCGCGCATCCCGCAGCAGGTCCACATACTCTTTCTTCCCCTGCTCGTTCAACCGCGCCCGGTACTCCTGAAACACCGGCCAGATCTTCTTCCGCGCCTCCCGCGTCAGCTTCGTCCCGCGCCCGATCCGCGACGCCTTCATATACTGCTCGGCATCCGTCACATTCTGCGCCTGCACCACCTGTTCCCACTCCGACCGGTAGAAATTCGGCGGCAATTGCACATCCGCCGGAGCCTGATTCAGCGCATACGACCACGCATCGTTTTCATCCGCATCAAACACCACGTCATGCCGGTACCCCTGCCCCCGCAGGAAATTCCCAACCCACCCATCCAGATTCACCACATCGATCCGCGACAGCACCTCCACAGAACACAGCTTCCGCAGATTTTCCTGAATATCCGTCGC
>RGPS01000624.1 GCA_010084195.1 Terriglobia bacterium | reverse complement strand
CGCGACGGTGGACGAACTGGGAGTTGCCGTCCATTTTGTCAAAGAGAACCAGATCATCAGTAATGATTCACGGGCCTCGGAGAACTTCGTTCATGGAATCAAAGTCCTCATGGCCCGAAACTACTCCCAGAATCTCGGCGAGGAAACACTCAAGGGAATGCTCCAGAAGGCACGGGCTGGCCTATACCCGAGCTTTGCCCCGGCTGGATACCGGAATACCGAAGGACCCGGCGGACGGCGCATCATCGTCCCGGATGGCGACGCCCCGACCGTGAGGCTCTTTTTTGAAGAGTTTGCAACAGGCCGCCATTCCCTGAAAGTTTTGGCCAACCACGCAAAAGTGCAGGGCTGGACGATTCGGGGCCACAATCCGGGCACCAGTACGCTTCATATGATCCTGCGCAAGCGCATCTACACCGGAGACTTCGACTGGAATGGCGTTACCTATAAAGGCAGCCACGAACCGCTTGTCAGTCGCGACACGTGGGATCGGGTACAGAAGTGTTTCGATCAGCGTATGGAGACGAAACAGCATCGGACGCCGAGGGATTTTGCGTATTCCGGTTTTGTTCGCTGCGGGCACTGCGGTTGCCAGCTCGTGGGTGAACTGAAGAAACAGCGGTACGTGTATTACCACTGCACTGGCCATCGCGGGAAATGCGCCGAGCCGTATACGCGGGAAGAAGCCATGCGAGATCAGTTCGCCGCGTCACTCCGGGAACTGACGATTCCGCCGGGAGTCCTTCAATGGCTGCAGGAGACGGTCACTGAGTCTGACCTGAATGAGCGGGCGGCAAGGGACCGGGAAGTGAAACGACTGGATGAGCAGGCGCGCCGAATCGATGGCAAGCTGGATGCGATGTACGACGACCGACTGGAAGGCCGCATCAGTCCAGAGATGTACGACCGGAAAGCTCAGGATCTCCGGGCTCAGGCTCTCGGACTAAGGCAGCGGATCGAAGAAGTTCGGATCAGCCAACCTGCGCCAGTCGCTCAGGCGATTGATCTGATGGACCTCA
>RGPS01000623.1 GCA_010084195.1 Terriglobia bacterium | reverse complement strand
GGCACAGCCCCACCGGGCCAGTTGCAGGACCGTTTCATCCTCCAGAACCAGGGGGACGGGTCCCGCCCCCTGCAGCGGCACCCTTCGGGAAGGTCCGGCGGTGCCGGATTCCCGGGGTTGGGCGCCGGTCTTGTTATCTGGCTGCGCCGCGCTGGATCTGCGCAGCACCGGGCAGGGAGCAGACTGGAGGCCCTGTTTGAAGACGAGGTATTCGTCCGGGGTGACACTCCCCTGGACAAGGGCCTCGCCCAAACCACGGACCGCGTTGATGAGCACGACGTTTCTCGACCCGGTTTCGGTGTCCAGCGTAAACAGGACGCCTGAGCCTCCAAGAGAGGGGTCGATCATTTCCTGGACCCCCACGGAAAGCAGCACTGAGCCTTCGGCAAAGCCGAGTTCCGCCCGGTAGTTGATGGCGCGGTCCGTGTACAGGGAGGCAAAGCACTGGTGACAGGCCGCGACCACGGCTTCCGGTCCGATGACGTTGAGGAAACTTTCCTGGGCCCCGGCGAAGCTGGCCTCGGGCAGGTCCTCGGCCGTGGCGCTGCTGCGCACGGCGACCCGGATGAGGGCCTGAGGCGGCGAGTCCCGGGGCGGCGAGTCCCTGGGCGTCGCGTTGCGCGGCGGAACTTCCTGTCGGAGTTTGGTGTCCGCGGCGGCTGCCACTCGCTGGCAGAGCTTCAAGTAGGCAGCGGAGATTTCCTGCACCAGGGCTTCCGGCAGTGGGCGTCCCAGAATGGCGCTGCGAATCCCGGCACCCGCTTCTTGCAGGCTTTCCAGACTGCCTGCACGGATGGATGCAATGATTTTTTCAATTTCACGCGCGAGTCCCGCCTCCTGCATGAACCAGCGGAAGGCACCGGTGGGGAGGGCGAAGCCCGGGGGCACGTGAATGCCGAGCTGTGCGGCAGACTGGGTGAGTTCCCCGAGGGAGGCGTTTTTTCCTCCGACCAGTGGGATATCAGCAAGGGAAAGGTCCTCAAACCAGCGCACCCGCGCCGATTCGGGTAGGGGGGCCGT
>RGPS01000622.1 GCA_010084195.1 Terriglobia bacterium | reverse complement strand
GGAACTGCTGGGAACAACCCCGTGTGGTATCATATCAGGAGCCGAGGGTCGAAACTGGCCTCGTAGTGGACGAGCTGGACCAGGCATTCCTAGCAGCCAAGAAGCACGAGGCTGGACCATCCAGGGGGGAGTGCCCGTCAACCCTGGGCGTTCGGTAATTTCGAGTGACATCCCCGAAGGTTACTACCTGAGGATCACGGAAGGCCACGGCGATTCGTCTTGGGGCTGCCGGCAACCTGGCGCACCCGGCCATTCCGCTCACCAGTCACGCGCTCACCACGGACCGCTTCGGCCGCACCGCCGCGAGGTCCGGGCTCTTGTCGGGTGGCTACAAAGGCTCCTCCTCCGGCGCTGCATCCGTGGACACCCGCAGCACGCACCGCCAGTCGCGGATCAGCACCAGGCCGGTGCACCCCTCGGTGGCGATCACATCCCAGAGTTGCTCGAACAAGCTGGCCGGCAGGCAGTCGGGAAGCATCGTGATGTCCATGTGCTGGTAATGCACCACCCGGTCGCCGGGACACAGGGCGGCGCGGATTGGATCGCACGCAGCGATTTCCTCGGCGGCAACATAGGCTTAATACGGGCTCAATCATTGAATCCTAAAGACCACTCATCGGTTACTTCCATGACTCTACCGGAATTTACCTTCTCGGCCGGGATGCACCATTCGCGGTAGGGCTTTTCTTTCTCAACCAGTTCATAGAAGTCGAAGTCAGGGGCCACAAGCTCCAATGTGACTTCGAGCAGGACTTCGTTGGTTTTCGTGCCTTCATTTGAGCTCAATGGGCGGTCTGAAAGCCATACCCCAAAGAGTTCAAATCCAACAATGGAACTAAGGCTGCTCTTGAACCCCTCAGCAAGTATTGCATCTGCCGCGAGTCGCGATGTGCGGTGGTAAAATGTTTTGGTAACCATTTTGGACGACTTTGACCCAGACTTTACAGATCCCTTGTTGCTGACGATTCGATGTCTGCTGGGTTGAACGCCACGCTTCCCGAGTTTTGTCAGTTTCTTTTT
>RGPS01000621.1 GCA_010084195.1 Terriglobia bacterium | reverse complement strand
CGCGCGAAGAAATCGGAAACAGCGGCCCGGTGGTGCTCCTGGAGTTCACCTTCGGCCCATTTGTGCGGGCCGAACTGTTCGTTCCGGGTTGTGTCCATTCCGACGATGACCACGTCCGGGCTCAACACTTTACCGAACGGGTAATGTTCGCCTGCTACCAAGGGCTCGGCTCCTTGGCGGCAACTACTCGTTGCCTGATTGAATTTCTGAAACAGGGAGGTCGGCCGGCGCAGCGACGCCAAGGACCGTAATGAAACGGGGAAGATGTCGTGATTGCCGGGGATCACGGTCAAACGCTCGGAGCCGGCCCATTCCTGGCCTTTCAGATGGCGAATGAAGCCACGCACAACTTCCATCTGGGCGGCGTCGGCGATGTCCCCGGTGACGACGAGATGATCCGCGCCTTGGGAGATCGCATCATCCACCAGCGCACAGCCCCGGGCGAAGTCGTCATCAAGGCTGCTAAAATGGAAGTCTGAAAGATGGGCGAAGGTGTAGTTCAAGTGGTTGCGTTTGGCGCAACCCCAACTACGGACCCAGTAAAAGGGGCGCGAACCTGGACGCACCCCCGTCTGAGGCACCGCGAAGCGCCCTTGGAGAGAATGCACCAAGCCGCGCCCGGTTGGGCGCGTGCTTAGGGCTGGTCTCTCCAGAGAAAATTCGCGGTTTTCAGACGAGACCGTAGCCGAAGCTACGCAAAGTTATGTGTGCTGGATTTTACATGATGGTGGTTTCTTCGGGGTTGATTGAACGCCTCCTAATTTGGTGTGGCAAGAATTTCTCGAACCACCACTCTAAATAGTATCCAGACACCAAAGCTGGTCATGGTGCAACAAGGCAAAACTGACCCGGCTAAGCCACTGGTGGGCGTCCATGCGCCGATCCAGTCGACCGGCCATACGTCCAGCTGCTTGGAATAGTCAAATAGTCACCGGCGAGGTTCCCGGGTCCGCTGTGCTGGGCGAGGTCAGCTGACGCATGCCAAACTCGACACCCGAAGGAATTTCGTAATTGAACTGG
>RGPS01000063.1 GCA_010084195.1 Terriglobia bacterium | reverse complement strand
GGCCCGCCGCAACTTTCCCAACTACTCTGCTGGCTTCTCTCTCAACATCCCTCTGCGAAACCGGGCCGCCCAGGCCGACTACGTCACAGATATGCTGCAACTCCGCCAGACAGAGATTCAGTTGAAACGGGCTCTGAACCAGGTCAGTGTCGATGTCAAGAACGCAGTTATCGGCCTCGAACAGGCCCGCCTCCGTTATGAGACTGCGGTCAACACCCGCAAACTGGGCGAGCAGAGTCTGGAAGCGGAACAAAACCGATTCAAGTACGGCGCTGTTCCCGATGCGACCCTGGTCATTCAGGCGCAGAAGGATTTGTCAACGGCCCAGAGCAGTGAAGTGCAGGCCATGGCCAACTTTTCCCACGCCCGGATTTCCTTCGACGAAGCCGTTGGGCGGACTTTGAGCGAAAACCGAATCACCTTGTCGGAAGCGGTCGCGGGTCACGTTGCGCGGGAATCGGTGATTCCGGCGGGAGTTGTCCGATGAAACGGGCTCTTTCGCTGTTACTGGCGGCGGCGCAGCTGCTCCCGGCACAAGCCTTCCTTCGTTGGTATGAGACTCCAGTCATCCCGGAAGCCCGTTCCGCCAACTCCGCCAGGCTGGCAACCCTCCTCCGCGCCGGACAATTGCGCCTCACTCTGGCCGACGCCATCGCCCTGGCCATCGAAAACAACCTGAATCTGGAAGCGGCTCGCTATGGCCCGCTGCTTTCGGAATGGGGTTTGAAGCGGGCGGAAGCAGGTGGCCCGGTTCGCGGTGTGCCGTCTGCCAGTGCCCAGGTGTCCAGCGTAAATTCCGGAGTCGGGGTGAACGGGAGCACCGACAGCGCGGGCCTGGGTGGCGGCGGCAATAGCGGGGGCGGAGGAAACAGCGGCAGTGCATCCATCCAGCAAATCGGAGCTATCACACCAAATCTGGATCCCATCCTCCAGAACACGAGCACTTTTTCACACCAGAGCGAACCGCTGGCGAATACCGTGGTGAGCGGCACGACAGCTCTGGTCCAGGATTCACGAACTTACAACACAACGTACCGCCAGGGGTTGCTCAGCGGAGGCTACGTCCAACTCACCAGTTACCAGCAGTCCCTGACCGAGAACGCCCCCACCAATGCCCTCAATCCGGCCGTAGGACCGCACGTCGATTTCGTGCTCCGCCATAGCCTCCTGCGAGGGTTTGGTACCAGACTGAATGGCCGCTCAATCCAGATCGCCAAACTCAATGTAGAGGGTTCCCGGGAGACCTTCCGCCAGCAGGTCAGCACACTGGTGGCCCGGGTCGTCAACCGCTACTGGGATGTTTCGAGCGGCAGCGACTTCGTACGGATGCGCCAGTCGGCGGTCGACGTGGCCCAAACGTTTCTGAACGATACCCAGGCCCGCATCGAGCTGGGCGCCCTGGCACGGGTGGAACTCCCACGAGCCGCCGCAGAACTCGCCGCCCGCCGGCAGGATCTTGTGATTGCCCGGACAACCCTTCGCCAGCAGGAGACCCTGCTGAAGGAAGCGCTGACGAGCAGAAAAAAGCGCGTGAGCTCTCAACAATCGGTACCGAGAATCCCCTGCTGCCCTCCCTGCAGGTCCAGGCTCTTACCTATAACCGAGGCGTAGCAGGTACCCCGCAGACAAGTGGCGGAAGCGTCAACCCATATTTCGTCGGTGGTTACGGCACCGCCATCGGCCAAATCCTGCGACGCAATTTTCCCAGCCAGACGCTGAGCGTTTCCTTATCGGCAAACTTGAACAACCGCGGTGCCCAGGCCGACTATGGCATTGAGCAACTCCAGCTTCGGCAATCAGAGGTGCGCGACAAACGCAATGCCAACCAATTGATTGTGGATGTTTCCAACCAGGCAATCGCACTTCGCCAGGCGCGCGCCCGCTACTCAGCAGCCCTGAACACACGCCAACTGCAGGAACAATTGCTTAAGTCCGAACAGGACAAGTTCTCATTCGGCAAGGCCTCAGTCACGGCCCTGATCGCCTCGCAACGCGCCCTGGTAGCAGCGCAAACCGCCGAAGCCGCCGCGGTGGCTTCGTGGGCCAGAGCCCGTGCCTCGCTGGATGAGGTCCTGGGTAAAACCCTCGACGTCAACCATGTCTCTTTTGATGCCGCTCTCAGCGGCACCATGGCCCCGTAGTTGTGGTAGCTGCAGGACGTGCCTGACTTTTGCCGGCGCGGGTACCTGCGGACCACCGCCGCAGTGGCCCTGGCCCTGCTCACTGCTGTCCCGGCCGTCGCAGATAGTGACGGTTATTACTGTGTTGGCCCGAACTACCTCGCGTGGCAGTTCGGCATGAGCACACCCAACCCGCCCCATCGTCTCCAGGTGATGCGGTTGGGTGCCAATGCGAAGCTCGTGCCCCACGTCCTCGAACTTCCTCCATTCCAGGTACACGGGATCGAGTGTGCAGACGCGGGAATCCGATTAGGGTCCACAATTGCCGCCTATTCCAGTCCCCTTGATTCGGAACGAAAACCGAGGAGCTTCGAGGCCGTATCCGAACCATGGCGTGGGAAGAACGCGGAGCGGCTGGGAGGCTTTGGTTTCGGCACTCCCGGGTTCGCGGTAATTCGGCGTCCTCTGCTCACAGATACTTCCGGGCACCGATATCAACTTGTCATTATTCCAAGTCGCACCAGATCAGACCCCTGCGATACCAACGTGGAAACGCAACTCCAGGAGTTGAACCGCCAGGGGAAGCTGCTCCGAAAAACAGTCCTGTTTCGGGGCCGTGGCTGGAATCAAAACTGCATAGCGCCGGACTGAAAACAAATCCGGTGGGCACACCGGACTACCGGTTAGCCCACTTGATCATGCTGGTAACCGGTCGGGTCATCGGATCATCATAGTGGTTCGGGCTGACCCGAACCGCGTAGCCCAGCCGTCCGGTTTCCTTCGGGGTCACTTCCCGTTCAAACGTTGCAGCCTCGCCGTCCACACGAGTATTGGAAAGCTGGATAATCTCGCCATTTTCCAGGCCGCCGCTGGCACCAATCCGGCCCAGGACACACTCCACCCGCACATCATTCGGCTGTAGTCCGGCAAGGTGCAGGACGGTTCGAACGTTGACCCCCTTACCCGCCATTACGGGCAGTGAGGGGGACGCGTCCATTTCAACAAAGCTCACCCTGGACCAGACTTCGCGAACACGGGCAGTCCAGCGGGCGCGGTTCCGGGCATCCTCAAAACCACTGGCCGCCATATGCTCCCAGTTCTTGTGCGACGGGCGGTAGTACTTGCGGTCATAGTCATCCACCATGCGCCGGGCATCAAACGCCGGCGTCAGGTTCATGATGCACTCCTTCATGCGGCGAGCCCAGTCGGATGACAATCCACCCTCAGCCCGGGCATAAAAGAGGGGCACGATTTCGCTTTCCAGCAGATAGTAAATATTGCTCGCGTGCATAGCGTCCTGGTCTTCGCTGTACTCTTCACGGTCGCCAATAGCCCAACCGCCGGAAGTCTCATAAGCCTCGTCAAACCAGCCATCCAGAATCGACAGATTCATCACGCCGTTCATGGCAGCCTTCATGCCACTGGTACCGCAGGCTTCTTCCCCGCGACGCGGATTGTTCAGCCAGATATCCACACCCTGCACCAGTTCCCGGCCCACCTTCATGTCGTAATCTTCCACGAAGACAATGTGCTTCCAGAGATCCGGGTCCCGCGACAACTGCACAATTTCCCGGATGAACGCCTTGCCCGGCTGGTCTTTCGGATGGGCCTTACCGGCAATCACGATTTGCACCGGACGTTCCGCATTGCACAGGATACGCTTCAGACGTGCCACATCACGGAACAACAGCGTTGCCCGCTTGTAGGTAGCGAAACGCCGGGCGAAGCCGATCGTCAACGCATGAGAATCCAGAACTTCTGCAGAATATCGGAGTTCATTCGCAGCCACTTTGCGACGCGACGCGGCTGCCGTTTGCCGGTCCCGAATAAAGCTAATCAGGCGGCGTTTGCGGCGGCGATGGACCTCCAGAAGCTCTTCATCTGGAATGTCCTTCACCAGCTTCCACATTTCTGTGTCGTTCAGGCGGCTGCGCCAGTCCGGTTCCAGATACTGATCGTACAGATCGGAGAGATCGCCATTTACCCAACTCGGCAAATGGACGCCGTTCGTCACCCAACCAATGGGAGTTTCCGTCACAGGCAGATTCGGCCACAACGACTGCCACATATGCTGCGAGACTTCACCGTGCAGCTTGCTGACGCCATTACGATACGACGACGTATTCAGCGCCATCACCGCCATGGAAACCGGCTCTCCCGTATCCGAGGGGTTCCTGCGACCCAGACCTGCAAACCGGTTGAACTCGATCCCGGCTTCGCGGCAATAATGCGCGAAATAATGGTGCACCAGCCCGGTATCGAAAATATCGATGCCGGCCGGAACAGGCGTGTGCGTCGTGAAAATGTTATTCACACGCGTCGCTTCCAGCGCCTCATCAAACGTCATCCCCTGGCGTTCAATGAACAGGCGAATCCGCTCCACCCCGAGGAACGCAGAATGGCCCTCGTTCATGTGAAAAACGGTCGGTTTGTGGCCGAGAGCTTCGAGAGCCCGCATGCCGCCGATGCCAAGGACAATCTCCTGGCGAATGCGCGTGTCGTTGTCGCCGCCGTAAAGCTGGCTCGTGATGCCACGATCTTCCGCACGCTCATTCTCGGGTGCGTTCGTATCCAGGAAAATCATCCTGATGCGGCCCACGTCCAGCGTCCACACGCGGACAGCAACTTGCCCGGAAGGCAGGTGAACGTGAATCACATGCTGGCGACCTTCTCCATCAATAGCAGGCAGGACGGGCAGCGAATAGAAATCATTCTCCAGGTACCGTTCCTGCTGCCAGCCATCAGCATTCAAAAACTGCCGAAAATAACCCAGTTGGTACAACAGCCCCACACCCACCAGCGGCAGATCCAGATCGCTGGCAGATTTCATGTGGTCGCCCGAAAGGACACCCAGCCCGCCGGAGTACACAGGCAGGCATTCGGTAAGGCCGTATTCTGCCGAGAAGTACGCGATCAGACGGCCATCTGCGTCCTTCGACGGCGTTTTGACCGCTGCATCAAACTTGCTGCACGCCAGGTTGTACTGCGCCAGAAACCGGGAATCCGCGGCCGCTCGTTCCAGCGTGGCCTGCGACACACGGCCCAGCATCGCTACCGGATTGTAGCCGACCTCTTTCCAGAGATTGGGGTCCAGCCGCCGAAAAATCGAGCGAATGGAAGGTTCCCACGCCCAAAGGATGTTGGTAGCCAGTTCCGGCATACGAGCCAGAGCAGGCGGTAATGAGGGGCGAACAACAAATTCCCGAATGGGATGAATATAAAAGGACATGTGTCAGGGGGGTGATGTGTCAGGGGGGTAGCTGGTACCCACCCTTCCAGTGTAAATTGCACCTCGCCCCGGATCAGCCTCTCGGCGTTTCCCACTGGCCCGATTCACCCGAACGGAACAGGGCGTCAATCACCGCCATATTGCGAACGCCGTCCTCAATGGACACAGGTACCTCGCCGTCCTCCAGAATGGCGCGCGAGAATGCGTCGCCCTGAAGCGTGTACTGGTCGCACACCGGGATCGTTTCGGTGCGTGCGTTGAGGCCCGTGCGGATCACGATACGGGTCTCCTGATCCGGCGGCGCATTCACAGGGATTTCGACCTCAATCAGCCCCAGGTCCCCAATGATCTGGACGCGCTGATACGGACTCATCTGCGTCCCGCACAGGAAGACCGCCTGGCCATTGGGGTAGTCCAGAGTGGCTGAGGCCAAACGGTCCGTGCCGAATTCCGGATCCCGATCAATGAGGCAGCTGACACGCCGGGGTTCCGTTCCGAAAACCCACCGGGAAGTGTGAATCGGGTAACAGCCTATGTCCATCAGAGCGCCACCACCAATATCGGCGCGGTTGCGGATGTTCTGCGGATCCCGATTGTTGTAACTGAAGACAAAATTGAACGCCCGCAAAGAGCCAATCTCTCCCGAGTGCAGAATCTCAATAGCGCGCAGCCATTGCGGGTGCGTGTGGACCATGAACGCCTCGCCCATTTTCACGCCCGTAGCATCACGGACCGCAATCAACTCTTTGGCTTCACTCGCTGACAGCGCCAGAGGCTTTTCGCAAAGAACATGCTTCCCCGCTTCAGCCGCACGAATCGTCCACGGCACATGCAGATGATTCGGCAGAGGGTTGTAGATGGCGTCGATGTCTGGATCGGCGATCAGTTCCTCGTAAGAGCCGCAGGCTTTGGGGATGCCCAGAGCCTTAGCTGCCTCCTGCGCTCTGCCCAGGTCGCGAGACGCGATTCCGGCAATCTCAGAAAACTGCCCCTGCTGCATCGCGGGGATGACTTTTACGGTGGCGATCTTTGCAACTCCAAGAACGCCCCAACGGATTTTCTGTCCCATTCAGACCATACTGTATCGCGTATCAGTATCGTCCGGTCGATTTTAAGTGCGCGATCAGACCCGCAGGGTCGTCCGAGATGATGGCGTCCACTCCTGCAGCCAGCAAAAGATCCCATTCGGCGGGCTGATTGGCAGTCCAGGCGACCACCTGCAGCTTCGCTTCATGTGCTGCCTTCACCAGTTCCGGCGTTACCGAGTGAAACTCCGGCGAGATGATTTGCGCCCCAGACTCTTTGGCGACCTCAACGTAGCTTTTCACCGGGCCGGAGATCAGAGCGGAAAGCTCAATCTCCGGAGCCAGTTTCTTCATGGCATGCAGCGTCCGGAAATCAAACGACTGCAGGATGATCCGCTTTTCCAGCTTGTGCTTGCGGATCACCGCCAGAACCTTCTGCACAAACTCTTCGGGAGCAGGGGCCAGTTCCGGGTGCCTGGGATCAATCTTCGTCTCGATATTGAACCGAAAAGTACCTTTGGATGCGAGTGCGAAAACTTCATCCAGCGTCGGGATGCGCGTTCCCGGCACCGTCTGCTGTTTGGAAAACTGTGGGTTCTGGACCTTGCCGCAGTCAAACTCCCGCAATTCCGCCAACGTGGAAGCGTGAATCACAGCCTCCGGCTTCGGTCCGGTACAAACCGGCGGTCGCAGCACAGAATCGTGCGAAACCACCACCACACCGTCTTTCGTCACGCCCATGTCAAGTTCCAGAACATCGACACCCTGAGCAATGGCGTACTCAAAGGCCGGCATGGTGTTTTCGGGCCGCACCGCCCGTGCACCACGGTGACCGTGGACTTCAATTCGATTCGCAGCCAGACCGCTTGCAGGGAAAGCAGAGACCACCATGAGGAGAAACAATACCTTTCGCATTTTCATCATCAGCATAACGGTGCGACACGCACTCCGGAATTACAGTTCCGTGACTTAACTTTATCGTCACACAACCTAAATCCGCCTGTTTCAAAGCGTGGCTAGCATCAAGGTTCTTATGCAAAAACCAGGGCGTCTTATCCTACGTACTTTTTTTGCGCTCAGTCTGGCCTTACCGGCACTGGCGCAATTCGACACAGCAGAAGTACTGGGCACTGTTAAGGACAAGAGCGAAGCCGTTCTTGCCAATGCCACCGTGTCCCTCAGCAATCAAAACACCGGCAGCAAAGCCACCACCACAACCGACGGAAACGGTAACTATACATTCGTCAACGTCAAAATCGGCACGTATAACGTGTCCGCCGAAAGCACTGGCTTCTCCAAAGGCGAAGCCAGAAACGTAACCGTCAACGTCAATGCCCGTCAACGCGTTGATCTGACTCTCCAGGTCGGCACAGTCGCCGAGACCGTCGAAGTCACCGGAGCAGCCTCTGCACTCCAGACAGATTCCAGCGAACGGGGCCAGGTCGTATCCCAGAAAGCCATCGTCGAACTGCCCCTGAATGGCCGCTCCTACTCAGACCTCGCCCTGCTCACCACCGGCGTGCTGAAGTCGCCCTCCTCCGGCAGTCGCGAAGGTTCCTTCGTGGTAAATGGCCTCCGCAGTACCTTCAACAACTACATGCTCGATGGCGTCGATAACAATGCTTACGGCACCAGCAACCAGGGCTTCGCCAATCAGGTGGCCCAACCTGCGCCGGACGCCATCGCCGAGTTCAAGGTCATCACTAATAACTACAGCGCCGAATACGGTCGCTCCGGGGGTGCCACCATCGACGTTGCCATGAAAAGCGGTACCAACCAGATACACGGCACAGCTTATGACTTCCTCCGCAACACCGACCTCAATGCCATCGGATATGTCTTCGGTGTCCGCCCCGCAACCTTCAAAAAGCCCACTTTGCAGCAGAACCAGTTCGGTGCCACACTCGGTGGGCCGCTCGTAAAGAGCCGGGCATTCTTCTTCGCTGACTATGAAGGTTTCCGCCAGTTGGCCAAGACTCTGACGTTCGCCGGCCTTCCCACCACCCTGGAACGCCAGGGCATCCTCCCCGTCACCGTCACCAACCCAACAACCGGAGCGGTCTACGCGGCGGGGACCCCCATCCCCATGACGGCTTTCGCCCGCAAGGTCCTCAGCGACCTCCCGCCCACCCAAATCGCTGGCCGCGCCAACAACTACCAGCAGCTTTCGCTCGACCGCAACTACAACGACAAGTACGATGCCAAAGTAGACGGCCAGATCAACAGCAAAGTCGCAGCCTTCGCCCGCGTCAGCCAGCGGAAAGTCAATATCTTCAACGAACCGAATATCCCCGGGCAATCCGGCGGAAACTCCAACGGCTTTACCCGCGTTCTGAACCAGCAGGGCAGCGTGGGTGCCACATGGACCGTCTCCCCGCAATCTATCCTCGAAGGCCGCTTCAGCGTCTCCCGCACCCGCGCCGGAAAACAGCCGCCTCTCATTGGTGGCCCCGGCATGACGGCTCTTTATGGCATCACCGGCCTGCCGGAAACGGCGGAACTTACCGGCGGCCTTACATCGCAGACCATCTCCGGCTTCTCCGGCCTGGGACGTCAGGCCACCAATCCTCAGTTCCAGAACCCCCTGAGCTTCAATTACAAGCTCAACTTCACCCGCGTCTCCGGGCGAAATACCTTCAAAACCGGTTATGAATTCGTAGCCATTCGAACCCAGGTGAATGACATCAACCCCCTCTACGGTCGCGATGCCTATGCCGGTGGCTTTTCCCGCCCGGCCGGAGCCGCCGCCGATGCCACCAGCTTCTCGCTTGCCGACTTCTACTTCGGGCTGCGCAGCCAGTACGCGCTCGCCAACTACGTAGTTGGCAACTACCGCCAGCACATGAATTTCCTCTATGTGCAGGATGACTTCCGCCTTCGCTCCAACCTCACCCTCAATCTGGGTCTGCGCTGGGAGTATGCGACACCCCGCTGGGAACGCGACAACGTCCTTTCCAACTTCGATCCCGCCACCAAAACCATGCTTCGGGCGAAGAACGGCAGCATCTACGACCGCACCCTGGTTGATCCGGACCGCAA
This sequence comes from Terriglobia bacterium, assembly GCA_010084195.1. Taxonomy (GTDB): domain Bacteria; phylum Acidobacteriota; class Terriglobia; order Bryobacterales; family Bryobacteraceae; genus BOG-234. Next base: position 19,214 of record RGPS01000063.1, on the reverse strand, counting down.
CAACTTTGCCCCCCGCATCGGCCTCGCCTGGACCCCCATGGCCAACACTGTCGTCCGCGGCGGCTACGGCATGAGCTTCATCCACCAGAACCGCGTTGGCTCGGCCGACCTCCTCGGCATCAACTACCCGCAGGTCGTTATCGCCACCATTAACCAGAGCAACCCTCTCGACCCGACCTTCCGCACCACCCAGGCCGGCTACCCGACAGGCCTCACCGACGCGAAGAACTTCAGCGTCGCCAACGCCAACATCGCCTACATCCCGCGCAACTTCGCCACGCCGTACGTGCAAAGCTGGTTCGTCTCCATTCAGCGTCAGTTGATGTCAAACCTGGTCCTCGATATCGGCTATGTCGGCAACCGTTCTTCGCGCATCCCGGTCATCGGCGATTACAACCAGGCGACGCCCCAGCCGACACCAACCTCCAACCTCTCGCTGGCTGCCCGCCGCCCCATTCAGGGCTATGGTGCCATCACCTGGTTCAACCCTGCGGCGTACTCCAACTACCATGCTCTCCAGGTGAAACTGGAACGTCGCTTTACCAACGGTCTCCAGTTCCTCAACTCCTTCGTCTGGGGCAAGGCGATCGACAATGCCGCCCAGTCGCTCGATGCCAACGGCGGCAACGACGCCAGCCCGCAGGACATCCGCAATCTGGCCGCTGAAAAGGGCCTTTCGAATTACGACCAGAAGCTGACTAACGTCACCAGCGCCGTCTACCAGCTACCCGTTGGCCGCGGCCAGAAACTGGGCAACGGTATGCACCCCGTGCTCGACACCATCATCGGTGGCTGGCAGGTTTCTGCCATCAACACGTCGCTCTCCGCGCCGCCTGTCAACCTGCGCGCCTGGAGTGGCTCCATCCCGGGCGCGTTCCAGACCGTTGGCAATCTGTCCGGTTTCCGCGGCGGCGAAGTTTTCCGGCCCAACGTCCTCGGCCCGGTTCGCGCCGAAGGTGTCTCCGACATCACCAACACCTTCTTCAACGTGGCGAATGTCGTCCTGCCCACCGACCCGAGCCGTCCCTTCGGCAACGCGGGCCGCAACAGCGTTCGCGGTATCGGCCTGAATCAGCTCGACCTCGGCATCCACAAGAGCTTCGCGCTGCCCTACGAGAACATGCGCCTGCAGTTCCGCGCCGAGTTCTTCAATCTGTTCAACCACACCAACTTCACCCCGCCCAATACGGATCGTGCCAATGGCGCGTTCGGTACCATCCGGGGGTCGTTTGCGCCGCGTCAGGCGCAGTTCGCACTCAAGCTCATCTTCTGAGCTTCAGACCCCTGAGCTTGATAACCCTGAACAACTCGACCGGAGTGGCTACCGCTGCTCCGGTCTTTTTTATTCCGGACAGCTACTTCGCCGGTGCCAGACCTTCAGTGAGTTCCACGTACGTTCCCCAGGGGTCCGTGAAGAAGGCGATGGCAACCGTTGAGTTCGGAACCTTCGTGTAGGGCCGGTCAAGCCTGATGCCCGCAGCGTCAAGTTTACTGAGGAATGCCGGCAGATTCTTAACTTCGAAACCGATATGATCAAGGGCCCGCCCTTTGGTGGGGACTGCCCGGGCAGGGACTGCATTCGCAGTGGCCTGAGTGGTGGCCTGAGCGGGGGCAACTGCGGAGAAGGTGAGGTTCACACCCGGCAGGTCAGCGGTGTCAAACTGGGCGCGTCGCCCGGGAATCGCGCCAAAAGTCTTCGCATACCAGGCCTGCATTCCGGGAACGTCCTGCGTGTCGAAATGGATGTGGTGCCCGGCGATCGGCGTCGCGAGAGAGGGCTCTTCCAGAATCTCTATGCGAATCTCGTCGGGAGTGCGCAGGTACAGCTGCGTGGGCCGGTTCATGGGTTCTATCGTCAGGCCTGCGGCCTGCCATTTGGGAAGCCAGTCTTTCATGCTTCTGACCTGGAACCCAAAGTGGTTCACGACCGAACCTGCAGAACCGGCCGAGGGTTCCGCTTTTCGTAGCATCACATACATGCCGGGAAACTCAATCAACTGCAGCGGGCCGTTAGAGACCGCAATTCCGCCCAGCAGCGCGAAGAATTTCTGATTGGCCTCCAGGTCCCGGACCGTGAGGTGCATGTGGCCCATAGCGATGCCGGTAGTGTTGGGCGCGACCAGCTGCGCCGGGACCGAGTGAGCGCAAGCGAGAGCAAGCCCAATAGCGAGAGCAGGCCGGATAGTGAGGCGAAAGTTCATGGTTCTCGAAGTATAATGCCAGGGCCCGTTTCGAGGGGTGGAAGCCCAGGGCGGTAGCGCCGCATGGGCCATCTGTAGCACGTTTTATTCTCGTCTGTGTTCTTCTGGAGAAAGCCAATGTACACCAACCGCCTCGCGAACGAAAAGAGTCCGTACCTCCTCCAGCACGCCCATAACCCGGTGGATTGGTACCCGTGGGGGGAAGAAGCGTTCGCCCGCGCCCGTGCCGAAGATAAGCCCATCTTCCTCTCCATCGGCTACTCCACCTGCCACTGGTGTCACGTCATGGAGCGGGAATCCTTCGAGAACGAGAAGACCGCTGAAATCCTCAACCGCGACTTCATCTGCATCAAAGTGGACCGGGAGGAACGGCCCGATATCGACCGCATCTACATGAACTACGTGCAGGCTGCGACCGGCAGCGGCGGCTGGCCCATGTCGGTCTGGCTGACACCAGCCCTCAAACCCTTCGTCGGCGGCACCTATTTCCCGCCTGATAACCGCTACGGGAAAGCCGGGTTTCCCCTGATCCTGCAGCGCATCATGGAAGTCTGGCGCGACGAACGCACGAAGATCCTCGAATCCAGCGCCACTGTTCTCGACCAGCTCAAACAGGGTCAGGAACCGGGTTCCGCTACCACAGCAGGTTCCACCACCACAGCAATAGACGCAGCCATGCTGGACAAGGCTTACCTGCAACAACGAAGGTCCTTCGATTCCCGGCTGGGTGGTTTCGGTGGGGCACCCAAATTCCCTCGCCCTTCTGTCCACAATTTCCTGCTCCGGTACTGGAAACGCACCGGCAACGCCGACGCCCTGGACATGGTCACCACCACGCTCATCGGCATGTCCCGCGGAGGCATGAATGACCAACTGGGCGGCGGCTTCCATCGTTACTCCGTAGATGAATTCTGGTTCGTACCGCACTTCGAAAAGATGCTCTACGACGAAGCCCAACTGGCCGTTTCGTATCTGGAAGCCTTCCAGATTACGGGCAACGACGCGTTCGAAGCCGCCGCACGCCGGACGCTCGACTACGTCATCCGGGATATGACTTCGCCCGAAGGAGCCTTCTGGTCCGCCGAAGACGCCGACAGTGCCCCCGACGCGGCCAACCCCGCAGAAAAGAGCGAAGGCGCTTTCTATATCTGGAGCTGGCAGGAAATCGCCGATATTCTGGGGCCGGAACACGCCGCCTGGTTCAGCTATCGCTACGGCATGGAGCGCGAGGGCAACGTCCAGAACGACCCCCACCACGAATTCACCGGCCGCAACATCCTGTTCGCCGCCCGAACCATCACGGAAACCGCAGAGCACTTCAGCAAACCCCTCGGTGAGGTAGCCCCCGCTCTGGCCGCCGCAGACGCGAAAGTTCTGGCCGCCCGAGCCGCTCGCCCCCGCCCCCACCTCGACGACAAGAGCCTCACTTCCTGGAACGGCCTCATGATCTCGGCCTTCGCCCGCGCGGCCGCCATCCTCCAGGACAACCGCTACCAAACCGCAGCCGTCCAGGCTGCCGACTTCCTGCTGAGCACCATGCTCCAGCCCGATGGCACCCTCCTGCGCCGCTACCGAGCCGGTGACGCCGCCATTGGCGGCATGCTCGATGACTACGTCAATCTCGCAGGCAGCCTGATCGATCTCTATGAAGCAACCTTTGACCCGAGGTTTCTGGAGAACGCCATCGCCCTGATGCGTACCACCATTGCCACGTTTGGAGACCCGGAAAACGGTGGCTTCTTTGCCTCCTCGCACGAAGACGTCGCCGCGCTCGTGAAGCTCAAAGACGACTACGACGGAGCCGAGCCCTCCGGCAACTCCGTCGCGCTCATGAACCTTCTGCGCCTGGCTCGCATCACCGGCGACGCACAGTTCGATACCGAAGCCCGTCGCCTCATCGCCTCTTTCGCCGGCCGCGCCGCCAGTTCCCCCCACGGCATCCCGCAGTTCCTCGCCGCCATCGAGTTCGATCTTGCGCAAAAGCGGGAAATCGTCGTCGCCGGTTCCCCCGGCCCGGAAATCACCCAGGAACTCTGGAAGCGCTTCGAGCCTTTCCGTGTCCTGATGCAAGCTTCGCCGGAAATCGCAGCCTTTCGACCCGAAATCGCCGACATGACAGCCCCACCAGAAGGTGCCCGGGTTTATGTCTGTGTAAATTTTGCGTGTCAGACTCCGGTAACCACCGCCGAAGCTCTGGCGCAATTGTTAAACTAACAGTTCGCACAGCAGCGTGCTGGTTCGGGCATGTTCGTTCGGGCATGTTCGTTCGGGCATGTTGGTTCGGGCATGTTGGTTCGGGCATGTCCCGCCGCACCGGGAGCACACGCTGCCTTTTAACCTAAGGAGAAATACATGGAGCGCGCAGGAGCAACAACACTTAGAGGGAACCCGTTCACACTGGTCGGACCCGAACTCAAGGCGGGCGATACCGCCCCCGACTTCACCGCTGTTGACGGTGGCCTGAAATCCGTTTCGCTGGGCGACACGGGCGGCAAGACGCGCATTTTCAGCGTCGTCCCCTCCCTCGACACCCCGGTGTGCGACGCCCAGACCAAGCGCTTCAATGAAGAAGCCGCCAAGCTGAGCGATGTCGATATCTACACCATCAGCATGGACCTTCCCTTCGCCCAGAAGCGGTTCTGCAATTCCTTCGCCGTGGACAACGTGAAGATGTTGTCCGACCACCGCGAAGGTTCCTTCGGCACCGCCTACGGCACGCTGATCAAGGAACTCCGCATCCTCAGCCGCGCGATCTTTGTCGTCGGCCCCGATAACACCGTGAAGTACGTGGAATACGTGCCCGAAGTGGCTGATTTCCCGAATTACGACGCCGCTCTCGCCGCAGCGAAGAGCTAGTCGGAAGCAGGTTTTCTGACAGCCGGAATCTCCAGCGCCGCGGCGAAACTTCGACTCAGCTCGCTCGCGCAGAGTGCACTCGTGCGGGGTGGCCTCGTTGTCGGCGCGGGGATTCTGGCTGGAAATATTGTTGGCTTTGTGCGTGTGGGTGTCACGGCCTGGTTCCTCGGCACCCACGCGCATGCCGACGCTCTCGCGGTGGCCGTCGGACCAGTCGATACCCTCTCCACCGCAATCATCAACACCCTCCTCGTTTCCTTTGTCCCCATGCTGATGTTGCGGGGAAGTGCCGACCGCGCCGCTATGTTTCAAAAGGCCGCCCGCGTTTTTACCGGAGTCCTGGCCGCCATCAGCGCCGCTGTCTTCGCGCTCGCGCCCCAGTTCATCACTCTCCTCGGCCCGGGTCTCGCTGCCGAACAGCACGATCAGGCGACCCTCCTCCTCCGCGTCCTCGCGCCAGGAATCTTCTTCTCCGGAACCTCCGCCATCTTCGCCGCTCTGCTCTACACCGAACGCCGCTTCATCATCCCGGCTTTTTACCAGGCCTGCGTCAACGGTGCGACCATCCTGGGTGCCATGTTCCTCTGGAAGCTGATCGGAGTACACGGCTTTGCCGTCGGCTATACCCTCGGAACTGCGACTCAGCTCATCCTCACCTGGTCCGCCAGCCGAGGCCTTGCCCGTTCCCTGAAAGGGCTCGGCGGCACCGTCCCTGGCCTGAGTGAGATCCTCATCAAACCCGGCATGTTCCTGCTCTACGCCGCGCTGATTTCCGCCAATATCCTCGTCACCCGAGCTTTCGCCACCCACGGAGGTCCCGGCATGGCAGCAGCCTTCGATTACTGCCTCCGCTGCATCAGCGTCGTGGTGGCGTATCTTGTCTATCCTGTCGCCAACAGCCTGGTTCCCGAAATTGCGCAACTCCAACGAGCCCACAATTCCGCCCGCGCTTTCAGTCTCATCGGACGCAGCATGCGCCTGATGGCAGCCTGCGCCATCGCAGCCTGCGGCCTCGGCCTCCTCGTGCGTACCCAGGCAATCGAGATCCTGTTCCAGAGAGGCAGTTTCACCCACGAATCCACCCTGCTGGTCTCTGCCGTGTTCCTCGGCTTCGCTCCGGCCATCGTCGGCTGGGCCCTGATGGACCTCGGGTCTCGCTGCCTGTTCGCGCTGGACCGCACCAGACTCCCAGTCCTCGCCGCCCTCGTCGCAGTCACCATCAACGTAGTCGTGATGCTCGTTTTCGGCTGGCCCTACAGCCTCAACCACCCGTCGATGCTGGCGGTGGGGGCATCAACCGGCCTGCTGGTCGGCTTCGCCGCCCTCTACGTTTCGCTGAAAATGACAAAACCGGCTCAGGTTCTGGAACCAGAGCCTGCCGAAGTTGTCGCAAGGTAGCACAACAATTGCAGCCTCGTCTTGATACACTTTGATGCACTTGGCGGTAGCATAATCAAACTTATGCCGCGAAGCGTCACCCCCGGAAAGCGTCGGACAACCCTGACCCTTCCTGCCGACTCTCTGCTTCAGGTCCAGAAGATTGCACGGACCAGGCACGTGAATCTGAGTACCGTGATAGCTGAAGTCGTGTCTGCGGGACTTGAGATTGAAAATGTCCGGCAGCGCAGCCAGCAGATCCTGGCTAATTATCGAACCGCCTTCGACGGTTTCAGCGACCTTGATCTCATGCTGATCGACGGAATTGTGATGGAGCCAGTCACGGCGCGCTTACCTGCAAAGGGCAGGAGTCGTTAGTCGGGTGTGTCGGCCAGAAGCCGGTCCTTTTCTTTTCGATACGAGTGCCGAAAGCTGGCTCGCCAGGAACCGAACCCCGGAAGTTCAGCTATGGCTGGCTACCTACCTGAAGATGCACCAAATCGCGGTCTCTGCGGTAACAGTTTCGGAAAGAGTGCGCGGCTACAGTATGCTCTGGCGAAAGTCACCTGAAGGCACCAGATCACGAATCAGCGCCGCCAGACTTGCCTACCTCCACCAACCCCTTACCGTATTCGCTCTTGATACGGCAACCGCTGTGGTGGCCGGTGAGATTATGGCCCTCCTTCCGGAGCCGCCAACCCCGCCCCGCAGAGCCCATCGGCATGCAGAATCACGCCAGGAACGCCTCGCCCGATGGAGATTCGATCGCATTATCGCAGCCACCGCACTGGTAGCGGCGCGGCCCTTGATTCACAACACCCTTGGTGCACAATAATGCAGCGGACTTTGACGTAAGCGCCCGAGTGCCGAATGACTGCGCCGACAGGTTCCCTGGAGTTGGTCAGTTGATACTGATCGGACGCAGCGAACCGGGACGCAGCTAAGCCGTCTTCGCCTGAAACTCATCGTAAGTCCCGCGGAAATCCTCAATCTGGTGATTCGTCATGCTCCAGATCCGGGTCGCCGTCTCTTCCAGCAAATCGTGATCGTGCGTCACCAGGAACAGCGTCCCGTCGAACTTCTGCAACGCGAAATTCAACGCGTTGATCGATTCCAGATCTAAGTGGTTCGTCGGTTCGTCCAGAACCAAAACGTTGGCCTTCTGCAGCATCAAACGGCAGAACACCAGGCGCGCCACTTCACCGCCCGACAGCGCATCCGTCGGCTTCGAAGACTCATCCCGGGCAAACAGCATCTGGCCCAGCAACCCGCGCAATTCTTCGTTCGAAGCCTGCGGATCAAACTCCCGCAACCAGTCCAGAATCGTCATGCCCAGCGAAATCGTCGCACGCGGATCCTGCGGGAAGTAGCCGATATTCACTTCGTGGCCCCACTCGATCACGCCGCCATCCCGAATGAAATCGTCGCTCACGCCCGGCCCACCGGCAATAATCGTCCGCAACAGCGTCGTCTTACCCGCACCGTTACGCCCGATCACACCAATCTTCTCCCCGCGCGACACACTGCACGTGAAGTCCGAAACCGCCTGCAGGTCGCCGTACGCCTTGCTGAGATTCTTCGTTTCCAACGCATGCTTGCCCGAGGGCCGCTTCATCTCAAAACGAATGAACGGGCGGGCAATGTTCGATTTCGCCAGATCACTCGTCTGCAGCCGCTCCACTTCCTTCTTCCGTGAAGTCACTTGGCTCGACCGGGTACCTGCCGAGAACCGCGCAATGAATTCCTTCAGCTGGTCAATCTTCTTCTCGCGCTGCGCATTCTGCGACTCAATCCGCGACCGGATCTGCGTCTTCGCCAGCACCATGTCGTCATACCCACCGGTATACGTGATGATCGTCTGGTAATCGATATCGGCAATATGCGTCGTCACGGAATTCAGGAAGTGGCGATCATGCGAAATGCAGATCAGCGTACCCTGATAGCGATTCAGAAAATCCTGCAGCCAGTGGATCGATTCGAGATCGAGGTGGTTCGTCGGTTCGTCCAGCAGCAGACCTTCCGGCGCACCAAAGAGAGCCTGAGCCAGCAGCACGCGCACCTTCTGCCCACCCTGCAATTCGCTCATCTTCCGTTCGTGCAGAGACTCCGGAATATCCAGACCATCCAGCAGAATTGCCGCGTCGCTCTCCGCCGCATAGCCGTCGTTTTCCGCGACCACGCCTTCCAGTTCGCCCAGGCGCATGCCGTCGTCGTCGGTCAGTTCGGCCTTCTCGTAGAGTCTTTCGCGCTCTTCCAGCGCAGCCCAAAGACCTTTGTTGCCCATGATGACGGTATCGATGACACGATACGCATCAAACGCGAACTGGTCCTGGCTCAGGACACCAATCCGGCGAGGGAGACCAATGTTGCCCTTCTGGGGCTCAAGTTCACCCGTCAGGATTTTCATGAACGTCGATTTCCCGGCACCATTCGGCCCGGTCAGACCGTAACGACGGCCTGCCTGGAAGACGGTCGACACGTCTTCAAAAAGGATCTTAGCGCCATAGCGCATGCTTACATTGCTGACTGATATCACGGCTGGAAGGTTTTCGGAGGGGGTTAAACCTTCATTGTACCAACCGCCTACACTGAAGCTTGGCTCCCGACCTCGTTCTCTTCGATATTGACGGCACTTTAGTCCGCAAAACCGGCCTCTGGCACAGGCAGTCCCTCTGCGAGGCCCGGTCCACGGCATGCTCGACCCCGATATCCTGACCCTCATGCTCCGCGCCGTCGGAGCGGACGACCGCGAAATAGCCGCCAGCATGCCGGAACTCGTCTGCGCCGCTGAGGATTTCTACCTCGAGCACACCCCCGAACTCCCCAACTGCCACTGCCCGGGCGTCCCCGAACTCCTCGACGCCCTCGCTGCCCAGGGCACCGCGCTGGCCCTCGTCACCGGCAATGTCACCCGGATCGGCTGGCGGAAACTCGAACGAGCCGGGCTTGGCGGACGTTTCCCCTACGGTGCCTTCGGGGAAATGGCGACGACGCGAGGCGGCCTCGCAAAACTCGCCATCCAACGCGCCCGCGCCGAGAACCGCATCGCCCCCGACGCCCGAATCTCCCTCATCGGCGACGCCCCCCAGGATGTCCGCGCCGCTAAAGAAAATGGCATCCAGTCCATCGCCGTCCGCACCGGAGTCACGCCCCCCGGCCATCTCGAAGCCTGCGAACCCGACCATCTCCTCGATGATCTGACACACCTCGACCTGCGAATAATTCACGGTCCCGGCAGGTCTTAACGCGCACAACCCGCAACAACGGGTAAAATAGTGTGTTGCCTCCCAGTTCTGCTTCGCGTCCCTCCAGTTGGCCCCTGCTTTATTTGGCCGTAGCGCTCACGACCTCCGCAACTCTGTTGCTGGAGTTGTCCCTGACGCGCATTTTCTCCGTGGTTTTCTACTACCACTTCGCCTTCCTCGCTATCTCGGTAGCCCTGTTCGGCCTCGGCGTCGGCGGCGTGCTGTCTTACGTCGTCAAAGCTCGTCCGGGAGGAGTCTACGGCAAACTTGGCACCGTCAGCCTCATCACCTCCGGTCTCGCACTCCTCAGCGTCCTGGTCGTCGTCACCCGTGGTGCAGACCTCAGCAACTTTGAATTCGGCCTCATTTACTTCACCAATGCCCTGCCCTTCCTCGGCTCCGGCATCGTTGTCTCCCTGGCCATCTCCGAAAACATTGAGCGTGTCGACAAGGTCTACTTCTTCGATCTCCTCGGCGCCGCCGCCGGTTGCCTCGCACTTGTCGGCCTGCTGAACACCATCGGCGGCCCCAACACCGTAATCGCCGTCTCCGTCCTGTTCGCAGCCGCTGCTGCCATCTGGTTTAGTCTCGATGGCAAGAAGTTCGGACGTATCGCCAGTGTCGGCGTCGGTCTGTTCTTCACCCTCCTCGTCATCGCCAACATGGGTTATCACTTCATTGAAGTGAAATACGCCAAGGGCCAGAAGCTCCACGAAGAACAGTTCATCAAGTGGAATTCCATCTCGCGCATCGGTGTGGCGAAAGACAAAGACGCCGGTGAAATGATCTACATCGATGCCGACGCCTCCACCGCCATCGCGAAGTTTGATTTCGACCACCTCACCCCCGACCAACTCCGCGAACTCCAGCACCAGGGCCCCGGCGTCCCCTATCTCCTCCGACCCGGCGCGAAAACCCTCATCATTGGACCGGGCGGCGGCTGGGATATTTCCCGCGCTCTCGCCTCCGGCAGCCACGACGTGACCGGCGTCGAAATCAACCCCATCATCGGCAAGACCGTGATGCAGCAGAAGTTCCCGGAGCTCAGCAACGGCCTCTACCTCCGCCCGGACGTCCACATCAACATCGAAGACGGTCGCAGCTTCGTCCGCCGCAGCCCCGATAAGTATCAGGTGATCCAGGCCACCCTCGTCGATACCTGGGCCTCCACCGCCGCCGGGGCCTTCGCGCTCTCAGAAAACAATCTCTACACCACCGACGCCTTCCGCGACTACTTCTCCCACCTCACTGATGACGGCGTCCTCTGCTTCACCCGCTGGGGCTTCGATCCGCCCCGCGAATCCCTCCGCCTCCTCTCGCTGGCCATGACCGCCCTCCACGACCTCGGCGAGGCCCACCCGGAACGCCACGTTATCGTTGGCCGCCTCGGTGGCAAGCCCGATATCAAGAGCTGGGGCGCCACCGACACCGTTATCTTCTCCCGTAAACCCTTCTCCGACGCTGATATCGCCAAAGCGCGCCAGGCCTATGCCGACGCCGGCATGTCCGTCGTTTATGCCCCCGGCGACGGTCCAGTCAATCAGTTCGGCCAGATGCTGCTCACCCCCGACCCGAAGACCTGGTGGGCCAACTACCAGTTCGACGTCTCACCCGTCGGCGACGACCGCCCCTTCTTCTTCTACACCGTTCAGCCCCGCGATGTGACCAGCTTCCTGCTGGCCACCGGCGGCAAATCGGCCGACCAGAAGGTGAACGTGGCCGTGCCGAAACTCTTCTCAGCGCTGTGGGTCTCATCCATCGCCGTGCTCATCATCCTCTTGCTGCCACCCCTCGTCCTCGGCACCAAACTCCCGAACGACAAGGCGGCCCGAGGCTTCCTGCCCTACTTCCTGGCCATCGGTATCGGCTACATCCTGATTGAGGTCGCTCTCATCCAGAAGTTTGTCCTCTTCCTCGGGCACCCGACCTACGCCCTGACCGTCATCATCTTCGCGATGCTGATTTCGAGCGGAGCCGGCAGCTACGCCAGCAAAAAGCTCATTGGAGACAGTGGCGCACGGCTGCGCCTGGCCCTGGCCTCCGTCGCCATCCTCGTCGCCATCCTCGCCGCCATCGTGCAGCCCGTACTCTCCGGCGGCGTCGGCCTCCCGCTTTGGGTCAAGATGCTCGCAACAGTGGCCATCGTCGCCCCCGCCGGCTTTGCCATGGGACTTCCCTTCCCCACCGGCCTCCGCCTGCTGGAGCGCCAGCACGAACCCTCCGTGCGCTGGGCCTGGTCTCTGAACGCAGCAGCCAGCGTCCTCGGTTCCGTGGGTGCCCTGGTCTGCGCGCTCTACCTCGGACTCGTAGCCACCATGCTGACCGGCGGCGCGATGTACCTTGTCGCGATGGTAGTCGCAAGCGTCAGTTCCGTCGTGAAGCCAGCCAGGGCTTAGCGCAGCAGCGCTTTGATGTGTTGATTCGTCTGCCAGGCAGGGTTGCCGGGCTCCAGCTTACCCCAGTCGGCCCCCATAGCCACCAGGACAAGCTTTCGCGAAGGAATCACCACCGCGCAATTTCCCCCTGCGCCAATTGACATAAAAGTATCCTTGGGTGCGTCCGGCCACGTGAGGCTGTTCGGATGCAGCCGACCTGTGCCATTAAACCACCAGTTGCCGCCATATATCCCCGCACCATACTCGGTAAAGTGGTCGGAACCGCCGCCGTAACTCCCAAGCTTGAGGTAGTCGTTGCTTTGTGCTTTCCGGGTCTGTGGCAGGTCACGCCGGGTCTGCGGACGACAATACCGTTGGAAGAGGCTGCCCGGCAAAATCTGCCGCCCCCGCCACTTCCCCCGATTCCGCCAAAACTCCGCAATCCGCGCAAAATCACGAACCGACACGGACATCCGGCGGTTTCCCGGGCGAAATGCGATCCCATCCTCCATCCCGAGAGCGTTCTCCAGTCGCGCCGCCACCGCCTCCGGGCTCTGTCGAAATAACCGATCAAACAACGTTTGCTGGTACAACTGAATCGCGAAGTCGTTATACGCCCAGGCCTCACCCGGCGCTTCGGGACGCGCATAGCCGCTCGTCATCGAAGTCAGGTGAGCCAGTGTCATGGTTCGGTCCTTGGGCATCAGATCCCAGCCAAACTCCGTAACGCGCGCATCCAGCCCTGCGATCTTTTTTTCCTGAATAGCGAAAAACAGCAGCGTCGTCATCACGGGTTTTGCTGATGACAAAACGTCCCGCCGTTCCGTCTGGTCACCCCACGCATGCAGCAACTGGCCGTTCTTCAGGATGCAGCCCCGTCCGCCGGTTTGCGGAATAGCGGCCTGGGCACCGGGAATAGCCAGCAGTGCGAGTAAGTCTCGACGGGTCATCATCCGGCGCCAGGCTAACGCCTCGCCTTCCCCCAGAAAACAAACAGCCCCCGGTCGGTGGCCGTCATGATATCGACCGCCCCATCCTTGTTCAGATCGACAGCACTGATTTGCGAACCCACACCCGAACGATTGTGGATCAACTCCGGAACAAATTCCGCGCCGCCCGGAGCCTTGGGATTTCGCACCGTTCGATACCAGTAAATCACCGGGGCTCCGTAAGCATCCGGGTCACTCTGCGTATCGCCGTGCGACCAATACCGCTTCCCCACAATGAAGTCCGGGATGCCGTCTCCATCGATATCCGCAGAAGCGGCACCATGGAGTTCCGAAAACATGACACCACCGGCATTCTTCGTCGAAAAATCATCCATGATCATGTGGCGCAAAAATGATATCGTGCCCACTCTGTCCCGCTTCTGTTCGAACCACGCCAGCCCCAGACCATGAGCCTCAAGCCCGGTGATCACATCAACGAAGCCATCGCCATTGATGTCATAAACGGCAATCTCACCGCCCCCTGGAAGTGACCGCGCCCAGCGCCCAAACGCCTCCGGGTGATAAACCCACCGGTTTTGCCTCGCCGCCGTGGCCGGATGTTCCCACCACCCGTAGGTCTGCACAATATCGAGCCGACCGTCGCCATTGATATCGCCGACCCCGATACCGTGCGTGGAGACACCACCAACGGGGCTTTTTTCTGAGACCGCGTGCGTGATCCACGGCTTTGTCGGGTCTGCCGGATCCGGCCACGCAATCTGAAGGTGGTTGTTCGCCGCATAGATAAACTCCGGCCTGCCGTCTCCATCCAGATCGCGCAGAAGGGCGATCTCAGACTGGACTCTGGGGATGATCTCGTACTTTTTCCAGCGCCGGAGCTGGCCTGCGGGATTCATAAACAGATTCGCCGCACGACCATCCGACGATTGAATCACGTCCGGCCATCCGTCCCCATTGGCGTCGAACGCGAAGTTGAACATCGTATTGTGGGCGTATTCGGTGGAGGGATTGACCGTACTGGCCAGGTAAATCTCGCGCGATACCGTATAGTCCGGCCCCAGGTAGTAGTAAGGTCCGGCCACAATGTCGGGAATCCCGTCTCTGTTGATGTCAGTTGCAACAGCCCCCCAGGAATAGTAGAACTCGTTGAGTCGCTGCATTTGAAAGCGCGAAGAGATTCGCTCGGGCGGAATGGCGCGAACCCCCATGTCTTTCCACGCAACATCCCTAAAATGCACCTCACCCTCGCCGCCGGCGAATAGAGCAATGGCCCCATAGCCGGGGAAAGTCTCATCAAGGGCCCCACCCTGAAGCCCCCCTAAACCCTCATTCAGATGCGCCCGCAGGCTGTTGGCAGACGCCACGATCTCAACCTGGTTCCATTCCGGTCTCCAGCTGTTCACAGGTTTCTGGATCGGCAGCCTGGTTTCATCCCACGGGTCCGGAGCCGCAGGCCCGCGCCCACCACCACCGCCCCGCAGTTTCTCACGACTCGTCTCTCTGCCGGTTGCATCCAGAGTGACAACATACGACGCCAGGTCTCCCCTGGTGAGCGAGACGTAAATACCGCGAAGACCGCCCTCGGGAGTCTTCTCCGCCCGGAGCAGAATACCAGCCTTACAGGCCGACGTACACTTCACTGAGCTAAAGATGCCAACGTCCTGGTAGGCCCGATCCAGCACCAGCCAGCCACCGCCACCTTTGGGTTCTACAGAAAGCTCGCCCCCGGCCACTTTCCACTCCACCGTGCCGAGCCTGTGCCAGCCGACGAGCGAAGAACCCGTCACGCGACCGTCGGGAATGAAGCTGGCCGTCACACCAGGTGCGGGTAGGGAGACAAGCGTTCCCAGAACAAGTAATGAAGGAAGGGTCCGGGTGAATGACATAGCTGGGGGCCATTATATAGGCGTTTGAAGGTCCGCAAGGAGTGCTATGCTCAAAAACAAGATCCCCTTGAAATGTTTTCTGCTGTCACGCTCGCTCTTGTCGTAATCCTGCTGGCCTTAAACCTGATCGTCATGGTCCGGATGCGCACCCAGGAAGGAGCTGAATCCCGCCTCCGCGAGGAACTGGCCAGGGGACGCCAACAGCAGGCAGAGGAATCCCGGGCGCTTCGCGAAGAGCTTTCAGCCAGCGTGCAGCGGTTTGCGCAACAGGCTGAACTCCGGGCGGAGGCTCTTCGAACCTCCCTGACGCAGAGCGTTGCCGATCTCCAGCGGGACCAGCGCACGGAACTCGAACGCAACCGCGATACCGTGGAGCAGAAGCTGGCAGCGATTCAACAGGACAACGCCGCCCGCCTGGAGCAAATCCGAAAAACCGCCGAACAGCAGGGCGAAGAGTCCAGGGTCCTGCGAGATGAACTGGCAGCCAGCGCCCGTCGCACTGCAGCCGAAGCCGAACTGAGAGCGGAAGTCCTCCGAACCTCCCTGGCACAGAGCCTGGCCGAGCTACAAAAAGACCAGAGGGTTGAGCTGGAAAAGAGTCGGCTCACCGTTGAACAAAAACTCGGGGCCATCCAACAGGACAACGCCGCCAAACTCGAACAGATGCGGCAGACGGTCGACGAAAAGCTCCAAAGCACTCTCGAAACCCGCCTGGGCGAGTCCTTCCGCATTGTCAGCGACCGGCTGGAACAGGTCCACAAGGGCCTCGGCGAAATGCAAACCCTCGCGTCCGGAGTCGGCGACCTAAAGAAAGTCCTGACCAATGTGACGACACGCGGGGCCTGGGGCGAGGTTCAACTCGAAAACCTGCTCACCCAGATCCTGGCACCCGAACAGTTTGCCCGTAACGTCTCCACCGCCGGGAATGGCGAACGGGTGGAATTCGCAATCAAACTGCCAGGGCCAGGCTCCGGACCTGTCTGGCTCCCGGTGGACGCGAAGTTCCCTGCTGAAACCTATCAGCGCCTCGCCGCAGCCGCCGAACGAGGCGACGCAGAAGGCGTAGAAGTCTGCGCACGCGAACTGGAAGGCGTGGTTCGCGCCTGCGCCCGAACCTTCAGCAGCAAATACCTGTCGCCGCCCAACACCACGGATTTCGGAATCCTGTTCCTCGCCACCGAGGGCCTCTATGCCGAAGCCCTCCGCCGCCCCGGGCTTGCAGAGTCGCTGCAGGAGAACTATCGGGTGGTCCTCGCCGGGCCAACCACCTTTGCCGCCCTCCTCAACAGCCTGCAGATGGGCTTCCGCACGCTGGCAATCCAGCAAAGATCCGGCGAGGTATGGACTCTGCTGGGCGACGTGAAGACCCAGTTCGGGAAGTACTCTCAGGTCCTGGACGTCATTCGGAAGCGTCTGGATCAGGCCACGCAAACCGTCGATGACGCCGCCGTACGAACCAGAGCTATCGAAAAGAGACTGAAAAGTGTGGAAGACGCTGAGGAACCGGAGCAAGGCAGACTGATTCGCCTCGCAATGTGAGTTATCTGATCTCTAAACCCTAACCGGGGTTTTCGAAGTACCCCAAAACAGGCAAAATTGATTAACGGGTCTTTAATGACTGGCACTTGCACGTCATACCATGAGAAAGTATTGATGGGGGGGTGTTATAGTCACCCCGGTGTGTTTGATGGCACTGTGTTTGATGGCACTGTGTTTGATGGCAATAAGGATTCTGAGATATTTTTGAACAGCCTGCTCCCCAGCATCGCCATGGTCACGCTTTCACTCTGTGTCCTCACACAGGGTCAGTCGGCGTATGGCCAATGGCGTGCCACAGGTCCTTTCGGGGGAGATGCTGAATTGATTCGCGTGGTGCCGAAAGTTCGAAACATGGTTGTGGCGGGCACCCACAACGGCCTCATCTTCGTGTCCTCGAATGGCGGAGCTTACTGGAATCCGGTACACTTCCCCGCGCAGTTTGCGGGAACGCTCCATGCGTTGGAAGTTGACCCGCAGACCCCCTCACTGTGGTACGCGGGCGTCGAAAGCGAGACGCCGTGGCTTTCCGGAGTTTGGAGAACGGTGGATTCCGGACGTACATGGAATCTGGTCCCCAGCACAAAGGGCCTGGCGGTTTGGTCACTTGCCATCTTCCCCGGCGACTCCAAAGTTGTCGCGGCGGGAACAGGAATGGGAGTTTTTCGCAGCACTGACCACGGGGAGTCATGGACGAGAATGTCCCCGGAATCCAACCTCGAGCTCAAGCCCGTCGTCTCCCTCGCTTTCCACCCCACCGAACCGCGTACCCTCTACGCCGGAACTACCCATCTCCCCTGGCGAACCGGCGACGGTGGTGCCACCTGGAAATCGATACATCAGGGCATGCTGGACGATTCCGATGTTTTCAGCATCAACGTGGACCCCAAAAAGCCTTCCCGCGTCTTTGCCAGTGCCTGCAGCGGAGTTTACGCCAGCCAGGATGAAGCCGCGCGGTGGACCAAACTGAATACCCCCCCAGGTGCCTTCCGAACTTACTTTGTGGCTGTCGAGCCGACCAAAACCGAAGTCGTTTTTGCCGGAACTACGGAAGGCCTTCTGCGCTCCGCTGATGGTGGACACACCTGGCGAAAAGTCAGTCTGAACGCCGTTCGTTCCATGGCCTTCGATCCCTGGGTTGCAGGCCGGCTGTTTTTCGCATCCTCCACCGCGGGCATGTTGGTCAGTACCGACCATGGCGTCACGCTGCGCGAGTCCAACTTTGGCTTTACCAACCGTAATTTCACCACCCTCACCGGTGCCGGTGGACAACTTTATTCGAGCAGTGTTTACGAGCCGGTTTCGGGTGGAGTTTACCGGACGGGGAACCTCGGCCTTCGCTGGACTCATTCCGGCGAGCCCAGACCCGATCAGTTGCTCACCATGTCGGCGTCACCAGCGAACCCGGATATGCTCCTGGCAGCGGGTTATCGCGGCCTCATGAAGTCTGCCGATGGAGGAAACACCTGGACCACGGTCACCAGTCCGCCGGGCAACCGCATTGTCGGCCTCGCGACGCTCGAGGAAGGCACCGTTCTTGCCTCCACGGAACAGGGTTTGTTTCAGGGAAGCCCGGACGGTTCCTGGCACCAAACGGGCAACCAACAGGCACATACGCTGGCCGTTTCCGCGGGAATGCCGATGGCTCTCACCGCCACAACCGCATATGTCAGCAAGGACAGAGGGACTACATGGACAGCCTGCGGCAGTCCGCAGGAGGGTGCAACCTGGTATGGCCTGGCCTTTGACGCAGGGCCAAAAGCGTCCACGTCCGGCGTGACTGCTATCGCCGCAACTTCGGCAGGGGCGTTCCGTTCTACCGATGGCTGTACCTCATGGTCTGCCGTTCGCGAGGGTCTGCGGGCGGAAACCACCAGTCTGGCAATGTTTCACCCTGTTCGCCGCGGCGAAGCCTATGTTTCGCAGGGCGGCAGGGTATTTCGATCTTTCGACGGGGGCATGCAATGGGCCCCCCTGGACGACGACTCCGGCGCTGTATCCGGACCATCGTCCTTACTTGTTCTTCCGTCCGCGCCGGATCGGCTTTTTGCGCTGTTCCCGCGACGGGGTGTTTTTTCAACTACGATTGTTACTTACAAGGAGACGACGCTTCAATGATCAACAGATCAGGGTTACGCGCACGAATCGGAAACTCCAAGGCGTTGGTCCTGCTCACCGCAGGCCTGGCGCTGACGACTTCCGGATTCGCACAGAACTCGAATTTCGGAACAAAAGATGAGTCCGGTGGCTATTCGAAACTGGACATGAATATCTACGGAGCCTGGAAATGGTTTCAGATTGGCCAGGGCAATAAGGGTGTTGACAAGTTCGACTCCGGTTTTGGATGGGGCGAACGGCTCAGTGAGGAAGTCCACAAGTACATCGGTCTCGAACAGGGCCTGATGATCGGCTATAACCGCTACAACATCTTGCCGGTTGGCGCTTCAAACTACACCGATTTCAAGAACAGCCACTCCACCCTGTACGGTACCGGAGTCCTGCACTTTACACCTCGCGATGCCAAGTATCGCCCGTTTATCATGGCTGGCCCCGGCTACACCTGGTATCGCGGCGGTAAGGGCTTCAACACCGGTTACCCAATCAAGAGCGACGGCGAAACCTCGCTGATCTATGGCATCGGCCTGAAAGTCAACGCGAACAGAAACTATGCCGTCCGCTTTGACCTGACCGGAACCCGTACAGGCTCTCCCCGTTTCGGCATTCCTGCCGTGCAGGCAGGTCGTGGTTCTTACTGGCTGCCCGCCGGATCACAGCACGAAAGCACCAT
>RGPS01000620.1 GCA_010084195.1 Terriglobia bacterium | reverse complement strand
GAGAGCTCTTTGCAGGCGCCGCGGCCTCGCCGCAGGCAGCTGTGCGACCCGCGGAAGCTTCGGCGGCTCCACGCAGGCGAGCGGCGGCCGCCGCGACCGAGGATCCGGAGCCAGCGGCACCGTCGGCCTTCCCCGCCGGGAAGATGACTCCCTGGCAGCAGTATGCGCAGGCTTTGCTGGGTTCCGGAGAATTCCTCTATGTTGACTAAATTGGCTACGGCAGAAGGAAATCGGTCATGATTCACCAACCGGGTATGCCGCCATTTACGCGGCGCGATGCTCTGAAAAGATTTGCCACCGGATTCGGGATGGCGGGTTTTGCCGCAACTGCGGGACAGCCACTGCTGGGTGCGGAGGTGGCGACAGGAAACCCGTGGATGCCTCGTCCTCCCCATTTCACGGGGAAGGCGAAGCATGTAATAGTCGTCTTTCTGCAGGGCGGGCTTTCTCAAATCGATTCGTTCGACTACAAGCCCATGCTGCAGAAGTACGACGGCAAACCGTTGCCCTATGAGACGCCGCGAACCGAGTTTGCCACCGGCAACCTGATGAAGTCGCCGTTCAGTTTCAAAAAATACGGGCAGAATGGTATCGAAGTCAGTGAACTCTTTCCGCACACCGCGAAAGTCATCGACGAGTTCTGCATCGTACGTTCGATGATTTCCGACATTCCCAACCACGGGCCGTCCGTGCTCATGATGAACACGGGAAGTGTCCGCGCGGGGCGTCCTTCGATGGGTTCGTGGGTTGTTTATGGATTGGGAACGGAGAACCAGAATCTGCCCGGCTTCATTGTCCTTTCCGCTGGTGGCGGGGGAGGCGGATTCAGTTCCGCGTTTCTGCCTGCCGTCTACCAGGGGACGATGGTACCGTACAACATCGCAGACCCCAACCGCCAGATTCAGTATCTTGCCAACACACGGCAGAACCTGACCCAACAGCGGGGACAACTCGATCTTTTGCGTGACCTGAACCAGTCATACGTGGACAAACTGAACGCATAACTGACCTTAAAGAAAG
>RGPS01000619.1 GCA_010084195.1 Terriglobia bacterium | reverse complement strand
CGAGGCGATGGCGCAGCTCAAAGACCTCATGGAGCTCGACTCCAAGATAACACTCTGGCTCGACGCGGCCAGCCAAAAGGAGCGCGAACAGCCAGGTAGCCTGACAAACCTGCAGCTGCAGCGGCGCGTCATGTTCCAGGGCCGGCTGCGAGATGTCCGTGACGAGCTGGGCACGGGTATGATCACTGACAGCTACAAACGTGTGGCCGATGAACTCATGGAGCTACGTGCTGAGAATGCCGGCTGGCAGGAGCGGAGCCCCTCACTAGATGCAGTCTATGCCTATGGGCAAGGTAAGAACCCGAACGTCTTTCTGACACATGACGAATATGTCGAGTTCTACGGACTGTTCAATGCAGCTGTCCTGGAACTGGAAGGGCTCACCGAAGGCGATCCGCTGCAGCAGGTGCGCCTCCAGCAGTTGCAGGTTCTGCGCCAGGATCTGATCGACAACTCCCGAAACATGGGCACGCCGCCTATCAAAATGGGCACGGCCAAGCTCTTTCTCCGCCAGATGCTCAAGGTGGATCAGCCACTGCCGACGCTCTATAGCATGGAGCCACCGCCGCAGAAACAGCATGAAGATAGTCCGCTGGACGTTATTTCGGATATTCAGGGCCTGCAGTGGAATCTGACAGTTAATTATGATCCGGCGGCGGCAGAGATGAAGCGGGCGACGGCGGCACTCCTGGATCGGCTGCAGACGGGTCAGGTCTCGGCCAGGGAGGCCCGGCAGCAGGTGGTTGATCTCAGGGCAATGCAGGCACCCGCCGCTTATGGGGCGCCGGCGCCATCCGAATATCCTAGGATGGAGAGAGATGTTAGGAGACAAGAGGAAGAGAAAGAGGATAAGACACGGATGACGAAGAGGGCGACGGTGTTATGTCAGCGGATTAAGGAGGCTTTCCCGAGGGACGCGAAGGCACTGGGATGCAGGGAGAAGATTGACAGTGAATTCGAGGCGGAGACGGTTATTAATACGGTCTGCGATCGTCTGCGCTTTTCGGTCCCGACAGTGAG
>RGPS01000618.1 GCA_010084195.1 Terriglobia bacterium | reverse complement strand
AGCCCGACTGGTTTCTCCTCAGCATGGTGCTGGTGACCTTCCTGGCCTGGGCCTTCCCGGGACCGGGGGCGGCCGGTGGCTGGATGCACCCGGAGCTCGTGACCAAGGCCGGTGTCGCGCTGATCTTCTTCCTCCACGGCCTCGCGCTCTCGTTCGCGGCGCTGCGGGCGGGCGTCCTGAACTGGCGCCTGCACCTCCTGGTTCAGGGCTGCACCTACCTGCTGTTTCCCCTGCTGGGGTTGGGACTCAACGCGGTCCTCGGCGGTCGCCTGGCCCCTGAGATCGCGCTGGGGCTCTTCTTTGTGCTCTTCCTCAGATGCACCCGCGTTGCGGCCCGGGCGACGGACTCCTTCTCGAGCTTGGTGGCGTTCGGCCTCGTCTCGATTTGGATTACCCACCTGATCGAAAATGTGGGGATGACGCTCAACCTGATGCCCGTTACCGGCATCCCACTGCCGTTTTTCAGCTACGGCGGCTCCTTCCTGCTTGCGTCGTGGATTTCTGTTGGCATCCTCGTGCGCCTGTCGGCCGAGGGGCGTGGTCCGGCGCATTCGTTGGTAGGCTAGCTCGGCCAGCCCTGTCAAGGGTAGCGGGACCGGCGAGAGTTCTTGCCCACGCCTCGTTCTACGCCCATTTTCCACGTATGGCATGGTTCCGTAAAGAAAAGAAGCCGCGCAAGCCGCGCGCCGAACGACTCGAAATTCCCGCCGACGTGTGGGAGAAGTGCGAGTCGTGCGGGCATACGGACATCCGCGAGAAGTTCGCCAAGAACTGCAACGTGTGCCCGAGTTGCGATTTTCATCGCCGTGTGCGGGCGATTGACTTTGCCCATATCCTGCTCGACGCTGGCACCATCGAGGAGACCGAGGAGGATTTGCGCTCCAAGGATCCGCTTGGATTCCCGGACTATCCGGCCCGTCTCAAGAAGGCCCGGGCCAACGCCGGCGAGGGTGACGCCATTCTGACCGTCACGGGGACCATGGACCAGATGCCGGTGAACCTGGGCATCATGGATTTCGC
>RGPS01000617.1 GCA_010084195.1 Terriglobia bacterium | reverse complement strand
ATTGACGCGCAGCACGGCGCCGTAGTTGGAACCGTCCGCCGTGACGTTGTAGAACTGCGGGGAGGGCTGGGATTGCCCGGCGATATAGTTGTTGTTCCAAGTGTAGCCGGGCAACGCTTGAACCACTCCCCACTCGGTCCGCATGTTGAAATGGTCCCGGCGGAACCCGACGAGCGTGAACAGGTGGTCCTTGAAATAACTGCCCGAGGCGCCCACGCCGACCGAGGGGGTGTAGAACCGGCGATACGTGGCATTGGCCGCGCCCACGGCTCCCCCCAGATCCGGAAACCACGTTGAGACTCCCGGCCTTCCGGTCATTTCCCCCGTGAGCCCTCCGGCATCGCCATCGCTGAGATAGTATCGGCGGAAGAATCGGTTGTTCGCCAGAGTGGCGCGACTCGTCGTATTGGCTGCCAGGGAGACAGCGGAATCCAGAGTCCCGACGAAGTTCGGGTTTGCCGGGTCGATGTACTCGCCAAACTTCGCCCCGCTCTGCGCCTTGGGCGTGTCCTGATGCTGCTGCAGGTTCGCCACGATCTGCTGCTTCATCCACGTAGTGTTGAGATCGTAGACGGCGGACAGACGCATGTCCCGGACGATGTTGCCGCTGAAGACATCGGTGCGCTGATACTCGGTGTAGAGCTTGTTGAAGTTCGGGTTGGTCGCACCGCTCGGCAGCAAGGGCGAAAGGTCGCGGTAAACCGCCGCGCCGGCTGCCTGACCGTAGAGGTTGGTTTTCCGCTGATAGGCGTTCCCCGAAAGCAGCAGGTTCAGGTTCCGGCCGATCTTCTGCGACACCTCGATGGAGAAGGAATTGAAATTGTCCCGGTGGGTGTTGTTCGGGCCGGTGACCTGAAAGCCGCGGGGAACCACGGTCGGATCCACGATGGTCAGTCCCGGTCCGGCGCTGCGCACCTGGCCGGTGGCGCGATAGACCTGGCCGGCCGCGGGGACATAAATCAGGCCGTTGGCGTTGGTGAGTGTCGTCCTCGTGGTGTAGGAAAACTGATCAGTGAAAAG
>RGPS01000616.1 GCA_010084195.1 Terriglobia bacterium | reverse complement strand
AAATCCACCGGGACCTCCGGGGCCACGATTTGGGCCACCAGGGCCACCAGGGCCCCCGGGACCGGTTGGCCTCCGACTTGGGTAAGCCGCCGGCCTAGGTGCCCCTGGTACCCCACCCTCTGTCCCTGAACCTGTGGTCGGCGCACCGGTACTTGGCGCTGGGCGCCCCATACCGGTACTTGTGCCGAACGGGTTATTGCCAGGGCGTGGGGCAGGCGCTCGGCCCATGCCCGTACTGCCACCGAAAGGATTATTGCCCGGACGTGGGCCAGCTGGGCGCGGAGTACCGGGCTGTGGTCCAACGGGTCGTCCCGCGGGAATATCGGCGGCAACTTCGGTGGTAGCCGCTGCCACTACCGGTGCTGGCGCTTCAACGGCCGCCGGAGGCGCTGGCAGTGGGGTCTCGATAGTCGGGGCTACATCCGCAGCCGGTGCTACCGGTGCCTGCCCTTCTTGGTTGGCCGGGGGCGCGGTGGACTTCTTCGCGGTGGACTTCTTCGCGGTGGACTTCTTCGCGGGAGCTTCGCTGGGTGCAGGGGCCGGCATCGCCTCTTTGAGCTTGCGCACCACCGGAGCTTCGACCGTAGACGAGGCCGACTTTACGAATTCTCCAAGTTCTTGGAGTTTGGCGAGAACAACCTTGCTCTCAACCCCGAGCTCTTTTGCGAGCTCATGTACCCGAACCTTCGACACAATTCTCCTGTCTTGGTCCGGGCCTTGCTCCGGACCGTCAGTGCGTAGGACGCCTCATTGCAGCGTCATTTCTTTGAACTCATTTCGAACGCGTTCATTTGGTGAAAGTCCTCATCACAAACTCCCGAACTCTTCGTGGCATATCCGCGGCGGTTGCCTTGGACACTCTTAACTCCCCTTCAAACTGGGCTCAAGGCCCGCGCGCACCGCCGTGCAGTCCAATGGACCGGACACCCGTAGCGCACGTACCCAAGCCCGTCGCGATGTCGCGGCGTCAAAACAGGCCACCGTTGGGTGGATGTAAGCGCCCCGACCCGGCAAGTGAGC
>RGPS01000615.1 GCA_010084195.1 Terriglobia bacterium | reverse complement strand
TCAGTCTTCCTGGTTGACCTCAACGGTTTGGG
Organism: Terriglobia bacterium; assembly: GCA_010084195.1. Taxonomy (GTDB): domain Bacteria; phylum Acidobacteriota; class Terriglobia; order Bryobacterales; family Bryobacteraceae; genus BOG-234. The sequence continues at coordinate 988 of RGPS01000615.1, read as the reverse complement.
GTTCGTTCCTGCCAGCCGACTGCGGATGGTTCGTTGGGGAGGATCAATGACAAGGACATCGCGGTGAATGAACCGATGAAGCTCGCTCCGTTTGATGTCCCGGCCCAGACCGCTTTGCTGGATCGTTTCTGTGAGGTCGGACCAGCGCAGGCCGTATTGGGCGTTGTAGTTGTCGTTGAGGTTGTGGAGAAGCTGACGGGCCTGCTCATCAGTCAGCACGGTCTTGTTCTCGTTGGCGGCGCGGTGAAGATCGCCGGTTGTCCACATGAGCGCGATTCGATCAGCCCAGAAGCGGTTCAGCAGACGTTCGGCCTGGGTGATGCTTCTGAGTGCCGGCCGTAAGGTTTCGATGATTTCAGAGGTGAGGTTGGTCATGGTTGGGTTTCGGGGAAGGTCGGCCCAAGCAATCTCCGTTTAAGAAGAGAGCCGGGTGGCTGCGGGTTGGTGGGAGATCGCCTGCCGGTTAGAAGCAGGGCGATGGGGTTATCAAAGCATCATACCACGCCGACCACCTCTGGCCGCATCCGGGGAGGGGTCAGCGGAGCGGGAATGGCTGGACGGTCAGCGGTTTACTCTCAACCCGCTGCACGAGGAACATTGATTGGCCAAACCCCGTCCCCTCCCGGTAATGCCACTGAACAGCAACCAGCGAATCTTCAAACCCATCACCGTTGAAATCGCCGCGTGCCAGTTCGGTGAGCAGGTAGGTTCGGTTGGCTGACTCAAACTGCAAAATGGTGGCGGTTGAACGGAATTTCTGCAACTTCCCTGACCGCCTGTAATCGTTCAACCGAAGGCCCTTTGCTGTTGCGGTGGCAAGATCTCGCTGTTGATCGGAGTCGTTGAAGCCGAGGATGCTGACCGGGAGTTCAACGAGCAGTTTAACCGGCAGCGATGAACGTCGGGAGTCCACAGATTCAGCGAGGAATTTCAGAGTGCTGGCGGTGGAACGGAATACCTCATCAACAGCCTGGTCGAACGTGGTGAA
>RGPS01000614.1 GCA_010084195.1 Terriglobia bacterium | reverse complement strand
GGCGCTGCGTCCGATGCTGGCGCTGGAACAGGGGAGTATCTGGCTGATGAGTACGCCGTGGTCAACACGGGGGTTCTTTTATGAGGCGTGGGCGCATGGGGGTGAGGCTTGGGAGAGGGTTTCAGTGAAAGCGACGGAGTGCGCGCGGTTTTCGGCGGAGTGGCTGGAGAACGAGAGGAAGGGCTGGACCACGGAGGCGTTTCAGCGGGAGTTTATGGGGGAGTTTATGCGGGATGAGGGGTCGGCATTTGATGCGGAGCTGGTGGAGTCGGCTTTGGATGACGGGATTGGGGCCTGGGAGTTGGGGATTGTGGAGTGCCGGAAGGCGCTGGTGAGGGGTTGAGGGGAAGGGGCCACTGCCTCTCGAAGACGCGGTGGTCAGCAACCGAAGTGGCCCCTCCCTCACGGTCGGGGTTCGGTAAAGCCGGGGTGGAAGGTCCTGCGCGCAGCGGCCCATGGGCCACTCCCTCACGGTCGTGGTTCAGCAGGTCGGGGGAAAGGAGAAAGTGACGGGCATGATTGTGATTGGTTTGGATTTGGGGCAACAGCGGGACCATACGGCGATTGTGGTGCTGGAGCGGCAGAGGCGGCACCGGTATCTGGTGGGGCCGGATAAGGAAATGCTGGTTCGGGCGGCGGAGAGGTTGCCGCTGGGGATCGCGTATCCGGAGATTGTGGAGATTGTGCGGCATGTGGTGCGGTTTGCGAATGCGAAGCTGGGGCCGCAGGAGACTTGTCAACTGGCGGTGGATGCGACGGGGGTGGGGAAACCGGTGGTCGATCTGCTGCAGGCAGCGAAGCTGGGGTGTTGGATGACGGCGGTGACGATTACGAGCGGGGACAAGCAGCATCGACGGACGGGGGAGAGTTCGGCGATGAATGTGCCGAAGCAGAATCTGATGGCGGGGCTGCAACTGGCGATGGAACAGGGGGAGTTGCGGATTGCGAAGAAGATGGGGTCGGCGGGGATGCTGACGCGGGAGTTGCTGGATGTGCGGATGTCGCAGAGGGGTCTGGCGG
>RGPS01000613.1 GCA_010084195.1 Terriglobia bacterium | reverse complement strand
CACCAACACCTCTGCAATCATCCGAATCGCGTAAGGAGCGACCATGTCTAACGAAATTGCTAAAGCCTCTGATGCTGTTGCTGGCGGTCTGGTCGCTGGTACCCGTCACACCGAAACTGCCAAGGCCACGGGCCGGTTCCGCATGGAGTGCTACGACAAGGACGGCCTGCTCAAATGGTCTGCCGAGTCTCAGAACCTCGTTGTGAACGTCGGCCTTCAGTACATGGCTGGCACTGCCCTGACCAGCACGACCCAGATCACCACTTGGTACATCGGCCTGTACGGCGCTGGCGCTTCTAACACCCCGGCGGCTGGCGACACCATGTCCTCCCACGCTGGCTGGACTGAAGTCACCCCGTACTCGGGCAGCCGCCCGTCGGCTACCTTTGCTGCGGCTACCAACGCCAACCCCTCGGTGGTGACCAACAGCGCCTCTCCGGCCTCGTTCTCCATCAACGCCACGCAGACTGTGGGCGGAGCCTTCCTAGTGAGCAACAGCACCGCTGGCGGCTCGACGGGTACTCTGTTCTCTGCTGCTGACTTCCAGTCCCCCGGCGACCGCTCGGTGGTGTCTGGCGACACGCTGAACGTCACCTACACCTTCTCGCTGGCTGGTTAATGAGGGCGGGGCATGGTCAAGATCGACTTCGAGTTTGACTCCCAGTACGGCGTCTTTCGGGACGCCCTTCACTTGCCCGAGGATCACGGGCTGAGTGATGCTGAGATTCAGGCGCTGAAACAGCAGCGCTTCGACAACTGGCTCGCCATCGTTAACCCCGTAGAATCGCCCCCTGAACCGGGGGTGTAAATGGCGAACAGGTACTGGGTAGGTGGCACGGGGACGTGGAACACCACCAGCACTGCTAACTGGTCCGCTTCCTCTGGCGGAGCTAGTGGCGCATCTGTCCCCACCTCAGCGGACAACGTCTTCTTTGATCAGGCAGGCACCTACACCGTCACGATGACGGGCGCTTTGGCGTGTCTGGACATCACTGTTTCCGCAGGCACTGTTACCTTTGC
>RGPS01000612.1 GCA_010084195.1 Terriglobia bacterium | reverse complement strand
TTCGGGACTACGGAAAGAGTCATCGGAGCGAGGGGGGTGATTTCAAGGGGTGGGGGTGCAGGCACATTCGTCGGTGCGGACACCGTAAACAACAGTGCATTCGCCATAATTTTAGCGCCATCCGTTGTGGGATCCCAAAAATCGGACCTACTATCCCTGGATGGAGGATAAAAACCCAGAGCTACGATTGGATGACCATTTTTCAGCTTATAAGCGATCAGGGGGGAGCCATCGGACCAATCCGCCACGTCCACCGCGCCAGCCGCCAAACCGTTCACGCATGCATTGTAAGAGCTACTCCCCCCATTGAATGTGGTGACACCAGCTACTAAAGAACTAGCAGGCAGCCGAATGGTGCCAAGCGTCAGAGGCCCGGATGAACGGCCGCAATTTTGGATTACATCGAAGGTGCTGTAGTTGCCTGAGGCGTACCGTCCGCCCATATAGACGTAATTGCCAAATACAGCTTCCACAACAGCACCGCCGCCGTCGATGTAATCGGCTAAAACATCTCCCAATGCATTAGGGTCGGAATAATTAGCATCCGGGTAAACCAGCAGAGCTCGATACTGTTGCAATGTCGCCAAGGTGGGAGTAGTGCTGACAACGTCAACAACCGCCACGGATGAAAACCTCCCTGTTCCCACCAGCTTGGCTTGGACCTCGGAGTTCCAAGCTGGGGTGCTCACGGCGCCCAATATAGCCACGGCAGGCAGGGGGGCCGCCACCAACCCCATCGGCATAAGAGCCACGACCAACCCGATCAACTTCTTCATCTTCTTCCCCTTCATTTTAACCTCTTTCTATCTCGTATAAGCCCTGTTTATGGCTGATACGGTAGTTAAGGAACTTATCATACCACTCTCTTACGTGTTTCACTCATGTGAATTTCTGCCAGATAAAGAGCTATTTCTTAGTGTTTTTTTGGAAATATTGTAAGTTTTGTCACGTTTTTAGGCGGGGGTAGTCGAGGTAAGCGTCGGGCAAGGGTGAGGGATTGTTCCCCGTAGTACCCAGAATGCTGGAGACTCC
>RGPS01000611.1 GCA_010084195.1 Terriglobia bacterium | reverse complement strand
GTGAACCCCGAGCAGCACTGCCACGCCAAAAACCGAGACGCCCTAACATTGACGCCAGTATGGCGGTTGAGCTGCTCCGTCAACGATGACCCCGAGCGGTTGCAGGTGCTGCCGCCGTTGGACAACGACGTGGCCGACAAGATCATCATCTTGAAGGTGAAGGCAGGCACCATGCCTATGCCCAGCGGCACCCCGGAGGCGCGGGCGGCGTTCTGGGCCAGGCTGGTTGGTGAGCTGCCGCACTTTCTCTACTACCTCGAACAGTGGGAGATTCCGGCCGAGTTGCGCACGGACCGGTATGGCATGCGTCACTTCCACCATCCGGACGTCGTCGAGGTGCTCATCAATAGCGCGCCGGAGGTTGTGTTTCAGAGCCTGATCGATGCGGAATACTTCCGGTTCGCTTACACTGACCTTGCTGGCACGGAACCACAAACGGCTTGGGATGCGCCGTCGCCGGAAATTGAGCGCCACCTAGTCAGAGATGACAGCCGCGTTGCCAGACAGGCTAGGCAATTGCTCCGGCACCACTCGCACTGTGGCACCTACCTCGGCAGGCTCTACAAGCATCAGGCCGGGAAACCTGGTCGTATCAGCCGCAGGCTGGTCAATGGTGATACCATCTGGACCATCCAACCGCCGCCGCGGCCACCCGAGACTCCTGTGCCGCACCGTTACGTGGGGCCACCGCGCGACGAGGAACCAGTGCCGGTCTACGTCCCGCCAAGGTAGTCGGGTGGGAACGGAATCACGAGGGGTGGCTCATTGTGGGCCACCCCTTTTTTGCGACCAGGGCGGCGATAGGGTGGAGGGTGGACCAGTTCTCGGCGTTCCGAGCAAGTTGAGCGTATTTTCAGGGGCAGACAAGCCGGGTGGAGAGGTGGACCAAGTTTGGCAGTTGCTGGCCGCTCAGAAACACTTTCACCCATGAATCTGATTCCCAGGGTGGAGAGGTGGACCACTTATACCAAATCAAAACAGAGAGAGAGAAAAAGAGAAGAAGGGAAGGTAGTAGAAATGAACTCAACATGGTCAGAAGTCCGAAAC
>RGPS01000062.1 GCA_010084195.1 Terriglobia bacterium | reverse complement strand
TTGTCGATGGGCAACCCATCTGCCAGATCGATGGCAGTTCGACCAGCCGCGTTCAACTCGTCTACCTCCGCGCCCTTTTCGGCCAGGAAACGGATCACTTCGCAGACTCTCTCCTGCGCTTCCTGAGTCGCTCCATTGGCGGTACCGCTCACCGAAGCATGGATCAGCGTGGTCCCGTTATTGGTCACGGCCTTGATGTCCTGGTCATGATTCCAGGCGAAGCGAACAGCCTCCACTTTTGCCGAACCAACGGAGGCCATCAGGAAAGTACTGCCGTCGTCAGCCTTCAGTTTCGGATCAGCTCCGGCGGCAAGCAGAACCTTCATCGCTTCAATCTGTCCGGCGCGAGCCGCCAGCATCAGCGGGGTTTGAGCCCCGGCCTGAGGTCGGAAGAACCCACCGCCGCCCCTTCGGCCACCACCTGCCGCAGGCGCTACGGGAGTTTTTACATTCACGTCAACGCCCTTTGCCAGCAGGCGTTTCATCAGGTCCACGTCGCCGAGGGTGGCTGCGTTGTGGAGGAGGGTATTGCCGGTCCGGTCTGCAAAGTCCGCATCGGCTCCGGCGTCGAGCAGAGCTCCGGCGGCAGCGGTACTGCGCCAGGAAGCGGCTATCGAGAGCGCCTTCGTCCCGTCCGTCAGCGCTGAGTTCGGATCGGCTCCGGCAGCCAGCAAAGCCTTCACGGACGGCACGTCGTTCTTCACGGTCGCAAACAGGAGTGGTGTGAACCCGCTCTTCGAAACGGCCTTCACATTGGCACCGCGTTCCAGCAGTTTCTGAACTACGGCGGCGTGGCCTTCTGATGCGGCCCACATCAGAGATGTCTGGCCCTTTCGGGTGTCGGCAGCGTTCACGTCAGCGCCCTTATCCAGAAGCTGACTGACCGCATCCACGGAGCCAGCACCGGCGGCAAGCATCAAAGGTGTTTCGCCATTCCAGCGAGCGACCTTGGCGTCTGCACCCGACGCCAGCAGGAGCTTGACCATCGCGGCGTCCCCATTGGCCGCAGCGAGAGTCAGGGGCGTTTCACCGTTCTCATCTGCGGCGTTCACATTCGCGCCGGACTTGATCAGCAGCTCGGCTGTCTTCGCCTCACTGAGGTGGACGGCCCAGGCGAGCGCGGTTGCGCCATCCGGCTGCGCGGCGTTGATGTCCACCTTGCCAACCAGCGAGGTGACAGCCTTCGCATCGCGCTGCTTCACGGCCTCCACCAGCCGCAAATCGGGCGCTGCCCCGATGGCCAGGAAGGCCGTCAGGAGCGCCGACAGGAGTGCTGAAATGAGAAGCAGGGGCCTCATACGTTGGTAAGTTCGCCGGTGCTGTCGCCGAATGACTCGGCGGGTACCCCGGCCTTGTTCAGCATCGTGAGGAACAGGTTGTTGAGCGGTGTGCCTTCCTTGTACTTCAGGTGGCGGCCACCCTTCATGCCACCACCGCCGCCAACCACCAGGGTAGGCAGGTTGTGGTGCATATGCACATTGGCATCGCTCAGGCTGCTGCCGTAGAGGACGAGCGAGTGGTCGAGCAGCGAGCCATCGCCATCAGGCGTCGCTTTGAGGCGCTCCACGAAGTAGCTGAACGTACTGAACAGATGCTGGTCGATCTTGGCAACCTTGGCGATCTTCTCCGGATCGTTCTGGTGGTGCGAGATCGAGTGGTGGCCGTCCGCGATACCAATCGCCCGATAGCTGCGGTTGCTGCCGGCGTGGCCGTACATGAACGTCAGGACGCGGGTCATGTCGGTCTGCCAGGCCATGATCTGGAGGTCGGTCATGAGCTTCGCTTGTTCCTCGAAGGTCTCGGGGATAGAAGAGGGTCGCTGCATTTCCGGCAGCTTCATTTCGGAGCTCTGGAGTTCGGCTTTCTGGATGCGCCGCTCAATGTCGCGGATGGCTTCGAGGTATTCCGAGAGCTTGTTGCGGTCGCTGGAACCAAGCTTCGTTTCGAGGCGGTCGATACTGCCGGTCACGTAGTCCAGCAGGCTTCGCTGTTCCTTGAGTGCGGCACGACGGGCGGCCGGGTCGGTGCTTTCGCCTTCGCCGAACAGCCGCTCGAACAGAGCGCGCGGGCTGGTCTCCATCGGCATCGGCAGGGTTTCACTGCGCCACGAAACCGTGTTGGTGTAAGCGCAGCTGTAGTTCTGGTCGCAGGTTCCGGCAAAGGAGGGCGGTTCCAGAGAGACTTCGAGCGACGCCAGTTGGGTCTGCTTGCCAAGTTCGCGGGCGGCGAGCTGGTCGGCGGAAACTCCGCAGCGGATGTCGGTTTCCGACCGCTTCGGGTGGACGCCGGTGAGCCAGGTGGCACCTTCACGAGCGTGATCACCCGGGCCATCACCAAGGGCCCGGCCATTCATCTGGGCAAGGCCGGTAAAAACGTTGAGGCGATCCCGATACGCTTCCAGAGGCTTCAGCGTCGGGGTGAACGCGAAGCCGGCACCCTCGGCCGCAGGAGTGTACTGCTCCATAATCATGCCGGTCGGGTGGTAGACGAAGCCCAGTCGAACAGGGGCTTTGGTGGCCGCGCGGCTAAGCGCCGGCACCATGGAGTCCAGCAGTGGCAGTGCCAGTGTGGCACCCAGGCCGCGCAGAACGGCGCGGCGGGACAGAGATTTTCCTGTGATGATCATTTTTGGGGAGCTCTCCTCATTTGGAATGGAGTACTTTGTACGATCGCGTTAACGAAAGTCGAGATGCGGTAACCATCGCGGCCTGCTTGCCGAACGATGGACCGGACTGCGGGTTTGTCATAGGGTTCCAGGCCCCTGCCCAGAGCGTAAGTCAGTAGCTTTTCGGTGAAGGTCCCGGCAAAATCCTCGGGGTAGGCGGTCACCAGCAGTTGCCGAAGACCGGCCGGACCGTCAAAGCGGGCACCACCGGGTAGCTGGCCGGAGGAGTCGATCTTCGCCCCGCCTTCGTTGTCGCGCCACTTGCCGATGCCGTTGTAGTTCTCGAGTGCAAAGCCAATCGGGTCCATGCGGGCGTGGCATCCGGCGCAGATGGCGTTGGCCCGATGCTCTTCCATGGCTTCGCGGAGGGTTCGCTGGCGACCATCCTGCGCGTGGGGTTTGAGTTCGGGAACATCGGGCGGAGGCGGAGGAGGAGGACTGCCGAGGAAGTTCTCCAGGATCCACTTGCCACGCTGTACAACGGAGGTTCGGTTCGGATAGGAAGTAACGGTGAGGATGCTGCCTTGTCCCAGCAGACCGCGGCGATTCGGGTCCGTGACCGTGACGCGACGGAACTGGGAACCGTAGATGCCAGGGACTCCGTAGTGTTCGGCCAAACGCTGGTTGAGAAACGTGTAGTTGGAGTCCAGGAGCGTCATCAGGCTGAGGTCTTCGCGGAAAACGCTGGCCAGTAACATCTCGGTCTCGCGGCGGAAAGACTGGCGAAGAGGGTCATCGAAGTCGCTGAAGACGTCCGGGTCGGGCTTGACGGTTTCCAGGTTTCGGAGGTAGAGCCACTGGCCTCCGAAGTTGGAGATCAACTGGTCGGAGCGAGGATCATCCAGCATCCGGCGAACCTGGCGATTCAGGACGGCGGGAAGGGCCAGACTCCCGTCTTCGGCAACTTTCAGAAGCTGATCGTCGGGTACGCTGCTCCAAAGGAAGAACGACAGGCGGGAGGCGATTTCGAGAGGGCTCAGTTTGTAGGCCGCACCGGGCGTGACACCGCGAGGGTCCTGTTCCACGCGGAAGAGGAAGTCCGGCGAGATCAGAACGGCGCGAAGGGCTTTCTCGATGCCGTGATCAAAATCCCCTTCGGCGCGACCAGTAGTGAAGAAGCCGAGGAGCGGGCGGATGTCAGAGTCGGTAACCGGCCGGCGAAAAGCCCGGTGTGCGATTTGCGTCAGGATAGTGCGGGCGCAAGCAGTCTCGTCCTTGCCGGGTTCCGGACGGCAGGTGAAGATTCGCGCACGGCTGGCTGTTTCTCCACGGCCAGTCACGTTGTAAGGGCCGTCGATGGCGATGGAGTCAATTTCGGGGAGGCCGCCACCGTCGGTGGTTTCGAAGCGCTTCAGACGCGTGCCGTCCAGGCGCAGGTCGATGATATTGGGGCCGCCACCTGGAGTAATGATTCCGCGGCGACCGGGGGCTGCCATTTCGGCACGTGTCGAATCGCGAAGGAAGGTCGCGCCGACGGCGTGAAGACCGGCCTTGACCGCAGTCTTGAACAGGAGGGGTTTCGCGTTACCGCCGGTCAGCGTCACTTTGAACCCGTACTCGGCATCCACCGGAAAGTAGTAGTTGACGATGCCACCACCGCGTGAGGCAAACGGCAGGTCATCGCTCGCCTTTTCATTGCGGGCCGCTTTGCCTCGCTTTGTGATGACGAAGGTTTCTTCGGTGGGCTTCAGCGCCGGGTCACCAACGGCGGCACGGGCCACCTTCCCGGCTACGGAGAGGTAGCGTTCCAGGAGTGCCGGCGACATGGTGAGCAGGTCGGCCATATTGTCGAAGCCGTAGCCCGAGTCATCCACCGGGAGGGCACTGCCGGGCTTGATATCGAGGGCGAGAATGTCGCGGATGGCGTTGCTGTATTCGGCGCGATTGAGGCGATGGGCACTGGTTCGCCCGGGATTGGGGTGGGCGGCGGCGGCAGTTTCGAGTGACGTCAGCAGATAGTTGGCGGTTGCCCGGGCTTCAGCATCGGTTGGGCGGGGAAGGCCGGCAGGAGGCATCTGGCCGTTCTTCAGCTTCCGGACGACGCGCTCCCAGGTACCGGCGTCGTCGCCTGGCCGGGTAATATCGGCTCGATCCAGAGCCAGGTTGCCCGTGTTGAGCTTCTGGTTGTGACAGGTGACGCAGTACTTGTCGAGGAGTAATTTGTGCTGGTCCGCAGGCGCAGCGGCACACAGACCGGCGGCGAAAAGCGAGGTTCGGACGATTGCTCTCAGGGACACTTGACCGTATCTTATCAGGATTTGGTACAAAGGACTGACGTGAACCGACGAACTTTTCTCCAAACTTCCGCCGCGGCCGGGGTCGCCGCCGCAGCCCTGAATGCTGACATGAAGATTCCGATCATTGATTGCCATATCCACCTCTTTGATGTGAACCGCAAGCAGGGCGTGCCATGGCCTGCGAAAACTGACACGGTTCTTTACAAGACGGCTTTGCCGGAACGCCTCAAGAAGATCGCCCAGCCCCTGGGTATCGTCGGCGCGATTGAAGTAGAAGCGAGCCCCTGGTTCGACGACAACCAGTGGGTTCTCGACATCGTGGCGAAGGAGAAGTTCCTGGTCGGCCATATTGGCAACCTGGAGCCGGAAAAACCAGAGTTCCGTGCACAACTGGATCGCTTCCATAAGAACCCGTATTTCCGGGGTATCCGCTACGGCAACCTCTGGGATCGGAACTTCACGGCGATGATCGGGAAGCCCGAATTTATCGCCGGCCTGAAGGCTCTGGCCGATGCGGATCTGGTGATGGACTCCGCCAATCCCAATCCCCAGTTGATCGCAGACCTTGTCCGTGTCAGCGACAAGGTACCGAATCTCCGCATCGTCCTGGACCATCTGCCGCGTATGGAGAGACCCTCAGACCCGATGGCGCTGCGGAAGTATCAGGCCGACCTTGCCGAATTGGGCAAGCGCAAACAGGTGTTCGCCAAGGTTTCGGGCGTGGTGAAAAAGATCAACGGCAAGCCGGAAGAAAACCCTGCGGTTTACAAAGCCACGATTGATGAAATGTGGGCCACCTTCGGTGAAGACCGGCTACTCTACGGTAGCGATTGGCCGAATAGCGACCAATATGCCGAGTATCCCGTGGAGCTCAAAATCGTCCGGTCGTACTTCGAAGCGAAAGGCGCAGAGGCTGCCAACAAGTACTTCTGGAAGAATTCAATAGCCGCTTACAAGTGGGTCCATCGCGACCCGTCGCAGCCGAAGCTGTAGACACCTTTACCATCCCGATACGAAGGGGAACGGCTGAAGGCAGGTAGAGGATGAAGTTCGGTCCGACAGGCCAAAACCGAATCAGGGGCTGGGCGTGGACGGCGCTATCCCGCGAGAGGGAAGATCAGCCATGAGCCGGGCCATGACCTCTTCGCCGTCGTAGATTTCACCGGCTTCGAATGAGGCAAGGCGCTCGGCAATAGCTGCCTGGAACTCCGCGAACTGTTTGCGTCGCAGAAGTCTCTCGTCAATGGCTTCTTCGACGTCTTGCCCGACAGAAAGGCCGTCCGAGCGGGCGATATCCGTCAGCCGGGTTTCGGTTTCCGGGGAAAGGTTAATAAGCATGGGTTAGCAAGCCTGGACAGCCGCTGGTCGCAGTAAAGTGGTCAGAGGCCGAAGGGCCAGACTTCCTGGACGGTCTTGCCTAAGATCTGGGCTAAATCGGCTGAATTGAGGAAGTCGAGGTTCTTGCGGAATAGTTCGACGGCCTGGGCGTAGGTCAGTTCTTTTAGCGAGACGGGCCAGTCGGTGCCCCACATCAGGCGTTTGGCTCCGAAGCGGTCGTGGAGGCGTTTTACCTGATCCTTCGCGTCAGGATACGGGTAGGGTTGCTTTGAGATCGACCACATGTGGGAGATCTTGACGTAGACCTTTGGGTATCTTTGCAGGGCCAGCAGTAAATCAAGTTTTGCCGGATCTGCCAGTGGGGAATCGGCCATGTGGTCGATAACTACCGTTAGTTCGGGATTGCGTTCGATGAGCGGGACTAAGTCGGGCATCCGCACTACTGGTGTGAGCACGGTCATCGGGACTTTTAGTTCCGCGCAACGCTTCCACAGGGGCGGCATCAGGTCGCCTTTGATCCAGTTCCCATCGGCATTGGCGGAGGGGCTGATGCGGACCCCTCGAAAACCCTGTTCTGTCAGCTTACTGACGTGGTCAGGGGCGTTGGGATCTTCGGGGTTGACTCTGGCGACGCCGTGGAAGGTCTTTGGGTGCCGCTTGAGGATATCCGCTAAGTAACTGTTGTCCCACTTATAGTGGATGACCTGGATGATGACCGTTCTGGCGACTCCATTCGCTTTCATCAGATCCAGCAGCATCTCAACTGAGGCATCATCGGCCGGCGGTCTGGCACCCGCCGCGAAGGGGAAGGCGGGGTCGCGTTTGAAGGCGTGGACGTGCGAGTCGATGGTCAGGGGTAACGTCTGCGCGGACGCAGAAGCGGCGGCAGCAGCGGTAGCGATAAAAGCTCGGCGGTTCATCATTTCAGCCCCAGCGCATGTGCGGGATTGGTCTTTGCCATCAGGTCGATATCCGCCTGCGAGATACCTTCTTTGAGCAAGCCGGCGATGTAGGCTACCCAGCCATCGGGATGGAGAGGGTTGTTGGCCTGGCCGAGATCGCTGGAGAGAATGCAATGCTTCGGTCCGATTCGGCGGATGGCGTCCGCGTATTCCTTCAGCGTATGTTCCGGCTTCTTCCCAATGGTGCCGTTATAGACGAATTCCAGATAAGCCCCCAGGTCGGCCGCTTCCTTCATCTGTTCGACCGACATCAGGACCGGGGCGATGATGGGGTGGGTCACGACGACGTTTTCAACACCCGCGCGCTTGGCTTCCCGGATGATCATGAGGATTTCGCGAGGCGAGGAGTGCCCTGTTTCCAGCATCAGGTGGTGTTTGGCCGCCAGTGCAATCACCTGTTTGGTTTCGGGTAACAGTTCCCCGTTCTTCGCTACCGAAACAAAAGGGCGTTTCTCTTTCGAATAGCGGACCTGATTTTCGGCGTCAAAAGTGGGGAACCAGATGACTCGCCCGAGGCCGCCTTCCACCAGAACCATACGTTCGATGGCTGCTGGATTGACCCCGCCGACGGAGCGATTCAGGTCAATGCCGCCGAAGACTTCGAGGGTTGGAGCCTGCTTCTTCACGATCCAGGCGAGCGACGCCGTCGGTTCGTAGTGGTTCTTGAGGACGATGCCGCGCATGCCCCTTGCCTGCGCCAGTTTTACCAGTTCGTCGGCATCAATCGAGCGGGCTACGCTGTCGGGACCAGAGTGGGCGTGAATATCCACAACACCATTCAGCTGCCCCATCACGGGCAGGACGCCAAGAAGAGCTATTGCGAGTTTCATATCTGAATACGCTCCATGACCGGCCAGACTTCTTCGACTTCATTTCCCCGGCATGCATAAATTCTGTCATACAGATTCGCGGTGGGGTCACAGTGGGGGGGGAGGAGTTCAACGCGGTCTCCAACGCGGAGACTGGTCCCGTCCACATAACCGAATTCATCACCGCCCCAACGATAGGCGGAGCCAGGCAGGCCGACAGGCTCGGGGCCGAAGGGGCGGTCGGTGGAGAAGGCTTTGAAACCGGCATCGATGGTAACGAAATCGGCGTGGTTCGCGCTGATGACGGTGGCCAGAACCGTCATGGCGTTGGCAAAACCGGCGTCGATTTTTCGGTAGGCCAGGTCCATCAGAGGATACGATCCCGCCTGGAGTTCGGTGACTTCCGGAAGGGTGAGATCGACAGTCCAGGTGCCCGTGCTGCCACCCGAGAGGATATCGGTATGGAGGCCCTGCGCGGTGAAGGCATCACGAACCGCAACGGCGTGGGCGAAGCAAGCGGAAGAGATACGGCGTCGCTCCGCCTCGTTCGCTCCGTGGGAACCGCTGACGGAATAAGCCTGAATGCCTCGCAACCACAGGTGGCTGGATTTTTCCACGGCGAGCGCGATATCAAGGGCTTGCTCCAGGGTTGCCGCTCCGGTGCGATGGTCTCCGATATCGAGATCTACCAGAACGCAGACCTGCCGGTTGGCATCAAACGCGGCCTGCTGGTACCACTGAACCTGGGTAACGTGATCAACCACCACCATAGCTCCCGTGGCAACAGCTCGGGCCATCTTGCGGGGGTCAGCGAGGGGCGACGTGAGGAGGAGGTCTGCGATGCCCGATTTAGCCAGGAGTTCGGCCTCGGGAACCGTCGCGCAACACATCCCGCATGCCCCGGCGGCGATTTGGCGGCGGGCGAGCGGCAGGCATTTGTGAGCCTTCATATGGGGCCGCAACTGCTTTCCGGCAGCAGCGGCATCGGCAGCAGCGCGGGCGATATTGGCCTCCATCAGGGAGAGGTCAACGACCAGCGCGGGGGTTGGGATGGATTGTTTGGTCAAAGGCAACTGATATTCTCGGATAGTCTTGGATCGTATCGCAGCCCTTAAGCCCACGGCGGTTAACGCCATTCTCGCCGAAGTGCGAGCCCTGCAAACACAGGGGAAACAGATTGTCTCGCTGATGCGGGGGGAGCCGGACTTCCGGACTCCTGCGCATATTTCGGACGCGTGCACGAAAGCCCTCGAAAAGGGACGCACGGGCTATCCCGATAATCGGGGAGAAAAGGGGTTCCGCGAGGCGGTGGCGGTGAAGTTGCACCGGGACAACGCCCTCACCTATGACCCGGGCCGGGAGATCCTGGCCACCTCGGGCGCCACGTTCGGCATCTATGCGGCATTGGCAGCGCTGCTGGAAGAGGGCGATGAGGTTCTGTTGCAGGATCCGGTCTATGACGCCTACCAGTCGCCGGTTCTGCTGTTGGGCGGCGTGGTGCGGAAGGTCAAGTCCGAGATCGTGAATGGGCGGTTCGCCATCTCTGCGGAGGCACTGGAAGCGGCGTGGACACCACGTGTGAAAGTTCTGATCCTCAACACTCCCTGGAATCCGGTGGGCAGTGTTTTGACGACCGACGAACTGAAGGCCGTGGCGGAGTTCTGTGAGCGTCGCAATGTCTGGCTCATCGGCGATGAGATCTATGAGGCGATCACCTATGGCGGGGCAAAACACCAGTCAGCTCCGGCCGTGGTGCCTTCGCTGAAGGATCGCTATATCCACGTCAATAGTCTTTCGAAGACCTATGCGATGCCGGGCTGGCGCGTGGGGTATTGTGCCGGGCCGGCGGCGATGATAGACCGGATGTTTATGGTCCTGGCGCAATCGAGCCGGGGACCCGCAACTTTCATTCAGGATGCGGCTGCGGAGGCTTTGTCCGGGTCGCAGGCTTGCGTTGACGAGATGCGGACCGAATACACGGCGCGACGTGCGAAGGTGCTGGCAGCGTTGGACGGCATCCCGGGAGTGGCGGCGCTGGCTCCGGAGGGTGGTTTTTTTGCGATGGCGGATATTCGGGCGCGGGGACAGGCTTCGAATGATGTCCGGCGGCGTCTGCTGCAGGAGCAGGGCCTGGTGGTTGTGCATGGCGCGGCCTACGGGGAAGCCGGGGAGGGGACGCTGCGGGTGTCTTTCGCCAGTGGAGGCGAGGTTCTGGAGCGAGGTTTGGAAGCGCTGCGGCGGGGGCTGGCATGACGACTCTCGAAGAAAACCTTCAGGCTGTTGTTCAGGGTGAGGTCCGGTTCGACAAGGTGTCCCGGGTTCTGTACTCGACGGATGCCAGTGTTTATCAGATTGAGCCTGTCGGCGTCCTGATTCCCACTTGCCGGGAAGATATCATTCAGGCCCTGGCGGTTTGCCGGAAACATGGCACTTCGATCACGATGCGTGGTGGCGGGACCGCTCAGGCGGGTCAGGCGATTGGCGCAGGTCTGCAGATTGACACTTCGAAGTACTACAGCAAGTTGCTGGAAGTGAATGTGGAAGAGCGTTGGGCTCGCGTGGAGCCTGGCATCGTCCTCGATGAGCTGAATGCGCAGTTGGCACCGACCGGGATGCGTTTTGCTCCGGATATCTCGACCGCCAGCCGGGCAACCGTTGGCGGCATGATGGCCAACAATTCGAGCGGTGCCCGAAGCGTTTTGTACGGCATCACAATTGACCATGTGCTGGAGCAGACCGTATTGCTGTCCGATGGCAGCATTGTGGAGTTCCGGGAGATTGGGCGAGACGAAGTACCCACGGGCGATTCCCTGGAGGCTCGCTGCTACCGGAAAGTGCTGACACTGTCGGCGGAACATGCCGAAGAGATTGACAGGCGGTATCCGAAGATTCTCCGGCGGGTAGGCGGGTACAACCTGGAGCGTTTTGTGGACACCAGTGCGCCGGTGAATCTGACGAAAATCATGGTCGGATCTGAAGGCACGCTCGGGATTGTGCTGGAGGCGAAGGTCCGGCTGGTGCCGCTGCCGAAGGCGAAGGCCCTGATGGCGATTCTGTTCGACGACCTGCTGCAATCGCTGGCGGCGACGCCGGTGATCCTGAAACATAAGCCGTCCGCCGTGGAAGTGATGGACAAGGCGATTTTGGACAACACGCGGCAGAATGCGGGCCTCGAAAAGATCCGCAGCAGCTTCGTGGTGGGCGAACCGGCTGCCATGCTGTGCGTGGAGTTCTACGCAGACCGCAAAGAAGACTTACCGCCGCGCCTGGCCGCGCTGGAAGCTGACTTGCGGGCGCAGGGTCTGGGGTATCACTATCACGCCGAAACGGAACTGCCGGCGCAGGCCCGTATCTGGAGTCTGCGGGAAGCGGCACTGGGGCTTTCCATGGCGACTCGGGGCGATGCGAAGTCGATCTCGTTTGTGGAAGATACGGCGGTGGCACCCGAGAAGCTGAGCGAGTTCATCGGGCGGTTTCTGCAGATCATTGCAGCGCACGGAACCACGGCGGGCATTTACGCGCATGCCTCGGTAGGGTGCCTGCACGTTCGCCCGGTTATCAACATGAAGACCGCTGACGGCGTGGCGAAGTTTGAGTCGGTGGCGCGGGCTGTGGCGGACCTGGTGCTGGAGTTCGGCGGGGCTTTGTCGGGCGAACATGGCGATGGCCTGGTACGCAGCCCGTTCATGGAACAGATGTTCGGCAGCACACTTTACCAGGCGTTCCGCGACGTGAAGAAGACTTTCGATCCGGAGGGGATATTCAATCCGGGCAAGATTGTGGATGCCCCTCCGATGACCGCGAATCTGCGCTATGGGGCCGCGTACAAGACCCCGAATCCGTTCACGTTTTTCGATTACTCGGAGTTTGGCGGGATGGCCGGGGCCGTGGAGATGTGCAGCGGAGTTGGAGCCTGCCGGAAGAAGTTGTCGGGAAATATGTGCCCGTCGTTTATGGTGACAAAGGACGAGCGGGATTCGACGCGCGGTCGGGCCAATGTTCTGCGGTTAGCCATGACCGGAAAGATGGGTGAATCGGGGCTTGGCGACGAGGGTGTTCACGATGCTCTGAGCTTGTGCCTGGAATGCCGGGCCTGCAAGGCGGAGTGCCCGGTTGGTGTGGACGTGGCGCGCTTCAAGAGCGAGTTTCTGGCGGATTATTACACGCGCCGCGGAGTTCCCCTGAAGGCTACGGCGCTGGGTAATGTGCACAAGACGGCAGCCCTGGCGAGTCGGTTCCCTGCCCTGGCGAATGCGGTGGCGAACAACCCGGTGGTTAAGTGGGTGAACGAAATGGTACTGGGCGTGGATGCCCGCCGCCATGTGCCGACCTGGCGCGGGGATACTTTTGCGAAGCAACTGGGCAAACGCAGAAGCGGTGGCGGCGGCAACTGGGCCGTAACAATTTTCAACGATACGTTCACCAACCACTATGATCCCGAGATCGGGATAGCGGCGGTGGAGATTCTGGAGCGCGGCGGGTGTTCGGTTGCTGCGCGGCGACCTGCAGGCAAAGGCCCGCGAAGTGGCTGCTGCCTGCATGATGTTCGATGAATACGCGGCGGGCCTTGACCTGAAGTTGCGGGAAGTACCGGGTAAGATCCTGCTGCATGGGCACTGTCATCAGAAGTCCATGAATATGCTGTCGGCCAGTGTGGCTTTGCTGCAGAAGATTCCCAACGCGAAGATCCATGACCTGGATGCCGGTTGTTGCGGCATGGCGGGCTCGTTTGGCTACATGAAAGACAACTACGACGTCTCGAAAGCCATTGCGGAACGGAAACTGCTGCCGGCGGTCCGGCAGATGGGGCCGGATGATGTTCTGGTGGCGACGGGTACGTCCTGCAGGCACCAGGTTTTGGAGTTGGGCGGGAGACAGGCGGTGCATCCTGCCGTCCTGATCAGGGACCTTCTATCCTAAGAGATTGGGAAATCACGACTTGTGACAATTGCTGAACAGGACCGCATCCGCCGCGGGATAGAAGAGCTGAGACCGTGGTTTTACGTCCACGATTTCGGTGGCGGCCTGAAGACGACCACACTGATTCCGGAACATGTGACCGCGATTCACGACACGCGCCTCGAAATGGTGGAGCGGGTAGTGAAAGAGCATTTCGGAACGCGCGCCACAGGGTTGGAGTGCCTGGACATCGGCTGCCACGAGGGCTATTATTCCCTGGCGATGGAACGGCTTGGCTTCCGGACGAAGGGCGTGGACGCGCGGGACGAGAACCTGTTGCGCGCCCGGTTCGTGGCGGACGCGAGTGAATCGGCCGTGACGTACCGGACAGGTCGGGTGGAAACACTGGCCGCCGATGAGGGCAGGCAGTACGACCTGACGCTGTTCCTGGGGCTGCTGTATCACGTGGAAGACCCGATGTTGTGCCTGCGACAGGTATCGGCCGTTACGCGGGAACTCTGCGTGATTGAAACCCAGGTGGTGGATGAAGTCGAGGGCTTCACGGAATGGGGTTCGCAGGACTGGACCCGGCCCTATGTGGGCATTATTGCCCTGGTGGACGAAGGTGGCGAATTTGAGGCCGGGATCCGCGAGACGGGTGTGACGCCGATGGCGACCTGTCCGTCACCGAAGGCGCTGCTGTTCATGCTGCGGCAAGCGGGTTTCAAACGGGCTGAGATTCTGACTCCGGCGCCAGGCGCTTACGAACAACATGCGAGAGGAAAGCGCGTGGTTTGCGCGGCGTGGAAATGAGTTTTCAGGATGAGCAACAACGGTTCTACGAAGCCGCGCGTGCCGGTGGCCTGGCGGACGTGGAGCGCTACCAGTGGTACCACACGGTGGACCTGGGCAACGGCCTGGTCACTCCCGGCGTTTACGACTACCGTGAGACGATGAGCGCCTTCGGTTTCCCGGAAGACATGTCGGGAATGACCGTGTTGGATGTGGGTTCAGCGACAGGGTTCTTCGCTTTTGAGTTTGAGCGCCGCGGGGCACGCGTGGTTTCGATGGAGCTGCCGTCACTGCGCGATCTGGATCGGTTTCCGGGTCAGAGCGTGGAGAGTTCCCTGCGCAAGATCGAAAACATGATGCACAAGAGCGAGCCCTACACAGAACGCGACCTCTACTGGTATCTGCTGGAAGGTCCGTTTCGGTATTGTCGGGAAAAGCTGGGTTCGAAAGTAGAGCGGTGTTACTCGACGGTTTACGACATTACGATGGAACGTACCGGTGTCCGTGAAGGCTTCGATCTGGTGTTTATTGGCGATGTCCTGATCCATACGCTGTATCCTCTGAAAGCCCTCGCCGCACTGGCCCCGCTTTGCCGGGGACAACTGGTGCTTGCGGGCGTACTACCGGAAGGTCCGCAGGAACCGCCGGCTATGGTTTACATTGGCGGCGCAGATGCTGAGAACGATGAAGTCGCGTGGTGGCATCCAAACCTGTCTTGCCTGATGCAAATGCTGCAGAAACTGGGGTTTGCAGAGGTAGACCAGGTGGGGTTCCACAAAGGCGCCCTCAGGCCTTCGGGCTATGAGTTCGAGAGGGTGATTTTGAGGGCGACGAAGAAGCGCTCGTGATTGCTCTTCGCGCTACGAACCTTTCGAAGACATACCCGGTGGACGGGTCGCCGTGGTCACGTTTTCGCCATGCGCTGAAGCCCGGATCAAAGACGCTCCAGGCGCAGGGGATTCGCGCGCTATCTGACGTGAACTTCGAGATCAACAAGGGTGAGGCGTTCGGTATTGTCGGGACCAATGGCTCCGGCAAGAGTACGCTCCTGCAAATAATGGCGGGGATTCTCCGGCCTTCCGCGGGGGAGATTGAAGTCCACGGGCGGCTGTCGGCGCTGCTGGAGCTGGGGTCCGGGTTTTCGCCGGAGTTCACGGGGCGGCAGAACGTTTTTTTGAACGCCTCCATCCTGGGTCTGACGCAGGAAGAGACGGAGGCAAAGTTCGAGACAATTGAACGCTTTGCGGAGATTGGCCATTTCATTGACCAGCCGATCCGGACGTATTCGAGCGGCATGGTGTTGCGTCTGGCTTTCGCTGTGGTGGCGCATGTTGACCCGGAAATTCTGATTGTGGATGAAGCGCTGGCGGTCGGCGATATTGCGTTCCGGCAGAGGTGTATGCGCCGGATCCACGATCTTCGGGCACGCGGGGTCACGATCCTGTTCGTGTCACATGACACGAGTGATGTGAAGGCGCTGTGCGAGCGATGTCTGTGGCTCAACCGGGGACAGGTACAAATGCTGGGGCCAACGGATGAGGTGGTGGGGCAGTATCTGCGTTCGGCGATGGAACGGGATTCCGATGAAGGGCGGACTGATCGCGGGACCCGGGAGCATGTTGTTATCTCGGCGGGGCTGGATGCTTTTTCCGGGAAGCACCGGTTTGGTAATGGTCGCGCTGCAATCACCGGGGTTGACTTGAGAACTGCCGGGGATACGCCGATTACGGAATGGCGCGGACACAGTCTGGCGGTAGTGAGGGTGCATTTCCGCGCCTCAGCGAGCATTGCGGAGCCGATCATTGGCTACCTGGTTCGCAATGAAAAGGGTGAGACGATTTTCGGCACCAATACGGCGCGGGAAAACTGTCCCGTGCCACCTCTGGAGTCCGGCGACGAGCAGACCGCAGAGTTCCATATGACGTTGCCCGAGCTTGCGCCAGGCAGGTATTCGATCTCTGCCGCCGTGAGCGAGGGGGAGTTGGAACGCTTTGATGTCTGCGATTACATTGAAGACGCTTTGACGCTGACTACGAGTTGCGACACCCCGGAGATGGCTGGCTATGTTCGCCTGCACTGTTCGGGAATCACGGTCCACCGGCATTAGCAGGAAAACGGGATAATGACGGTAGAGCCATGAGCCGCAAATCCGGTATTCCCGCCACCCCGAGTTTTGAAGCAACGCCGATGGTGCTGGCGATGGTGGCAGCGCTGGGGTTCCTGTTCTACGCGGGGTTCGATAACTCCGCTTATCCGCCACTCCCCAAGCCTGCGAAGGCCAGTCCGACGTGGTATCAGGACACGCTGAGGGAGTTGATTCAGGTGAACCGCGACGCCGAAAGGCTGTACGCAGCAGGCGAGGGCGATGCGGCCGGAACGCTGGTGGAAAAAGGCGAGAAGCTGGCAGCAAAGGTTCTGAGCGTCCCCAGACCAACGCTAGAGGCTACCGAAGCTGCGGCGGATATCGATCATCTGTACGGGCGGATGCTGGCCGGGAATCACAACTACGGCTGGGCGAGGCTGCAATTCCAGAAGAATGTTGTCCGGTGGAAGTACTGGAAGCCGCAGACTCCGGAAACGGAACGTCGGCTGCAGCAGGCACTGGCGGCGATTGAAGACTGCGACAAGCGTATTGACAAGAAGCGTTAGCAGGCTTCTGCAAACTTGTAACCCACTCCACGGATTGTCAACAGGTACTGCGGGGCACGAGGATTCAGTTCGAGTTTTTGGCGGAGCCAGGCCATGTGGACGTCAACGGTGCGGGTAAAGAGGCTGGCATCGTAACCCCAGACTTTTTCGAGAAGTTCCTCGCGGGTGAGAGTCTTGCCGCGATTCTCGATGAGGTAGCGCAGCAGCTGGAATTCCCGCGCCGAGAGGACTACGGGCTGGCCGTCCTTCAGAACTTCCGTTTTGGTGAAGTTGAGAGTTACAGGACCAAAGTGAAAGGTTTCCGAAGCGGGTTTGGCCCAGGCCAGGGCGCGCCGCAGAAGGGCTTCGATACGGGCGAGGAGCTCGGCCATCTCGAAGGGCTTCCCCATATAGTCGTCGGCCCCGATTTGGAGACCTTCCACTTTGTCGACCACTCCGCCGCGGGCGGTGAGCATGAGGATGGGCGTGGCGATTCCGCTCTGGCGGAGACGACGGCACACGTCGAAACCGCTACGACCGGGGAGCATGATGTCGAGCAGAATCAGATCGAAGTTGCCGGCAAGGCCCCGGGCGAGGCCGGTGTCACCGTCGGTCGCGGCTTCGACCTGGTAGCCCTCACTGGTGAGGCGATCCGTCAGGGTGAGGACAAGACCGTCTTCGTCTTCGATGAGGAGAATGCGCTTCATGCGTTGGGTTCCTTGGGTAGGCGGAGCGAAAAAGCCGCGCCGTTGCCAGTTGCGCCATTGCCCGCCGTGCTGGCGACCGAGATGGAGCCACCGTGGGCTTCGGCTATACGGCGGACGACACTGAGGCCGATGCCGGTACCTGGCTTTTGGGCCGGCGGCATCGGTTGCGGTAATACCGAGCCACTTGCCGGAAGCCCCGTACTTACAGGCATTGCCGATGAGGTTTCGCAGGGCTTGTTCGAGCCATGCGGCATCACCGGAAATTTGGGGGAGGCCGGCGGGAGCGTGGATTTCGACAGTACAGCCGGCCTGGTCGATTTCGAGACGGCAGGAGGCGACGGCGTGGTGGATGAGGTCGGCGACGGCGAGGAGTTGGGGATTGGGTGGTTTGGAGCGATGTTCGAGGCCCGACCAGGTGAGGACGTCATCCACCATACGGCTGAGGCGACGGGCTTCTTTGCGGATCATGGTGCCGTATTTGGGGACGGCATCGGCGGCGACAATGCCCTCGGCGAGGTTGTCGGCTGCAGAGGCGACAACGGCGATGGGAGTCCGCAATTCGTGGGAGATGCCGGCGACGAATTCCATGCGGAGGCGGGCGAGTTTTTCGCTGCGACGGGCGGCGAGGATGAGGAAGGCGCTGCTGAGACCCAGCAGGCCGAGACCGGAAAAACTGATGAGCATGTCGCGGTACCGGGTTTGGGCCACAACATCATCGAGAGAGGCCCCGAGGCGACGGACCTGGAGTATGGACGCAACGCGATTCGCGCGCCGCACGGGCCCTCGCCCGGTGGGTTCCGTGAGCAGGGCGACTTCGATGTCGGGTTGGGAGAACGAAGTGATGGCCGATTGAAAGTAGACTTCGCCTCCCCGCATGACGCGGATGGCCCAAACGGTACCATCGCCGAAGTAACGCCTGGCAAGTTGCGGGAGAAGTCGCTGGCGGATGGCATCGAGATCAAGAACGGTGATGCGGTAGCGGGTGGGTGGACGAGACCCGGTGAAAGACGGAGGGCCGAACATGCCGCGACCAGCGGGCGGACCACCAGGGAGTTGGGTGACTACAAGGGAAGGGTCACCTGGGAGAGGGGTTCCTGACTCCAGGGCTTCGCGGATGGGATCGAGGCTGGCAGGCCAGTCGAGCCCCTGAAGGGTCCGGGTTTCCGGATCGGCCTGGAGCAGCGCGAAACCGACCGGGGTCCGGGCGGCGATGTACGCCATTCGGATGTAGGGTGAGGATGCTGCGGGGAAGCCGCGTCCGCCCCTGCCGGGTTCACCTGGAGGAGGCTGGATGGCGATTTGCAGTTCTTCGTCAAAGTCATCGCGGAACCCGAAGGCGGAACGCTCCAGATCGGCGTGAATCTGCTGGCGTGCGGCGCGTCCCACTTCGCCGATCCAACGGTATTGGAGAACGCCGAGAACCGGCAATAACACCGCAGTACATGCGATGGTCGCGGTAAGAACTGCTCGCTGCTGCCGGATTGGCATGGCTCTATATTAGCGGTCTGAAGGTGCCTGCAATGTTAAGTCCTGGCAAACGAATGTTAAGAGTGTAAACCCATGGTTTTGCTTTCATTTAACCCACGTCGGGGGCAAAAGGCGCGTAAATGGAATTGCGGGGAGAAAGTTACCCGACAAGGAGAAAACGACATGAACTATACGACATTCTGCAAGACTCTGGTAATCGCCTCCATGACAGCGGCGCTGGCCCTCGCGCAACCTCCCGGACGGGGCTTTGGGCCACCTTCCGGACAGGGCAGCGCGGCAGCGGCTCCGACACTGGACAATGCGAAGCAGTACCTGGGCCTGTCGGACACGGATGTAGCGAATCTGGAATCGCTGCGGAAAGCGAGTATGGAGGAGATTCAGCCACTGGCAAAGCAGTTGCACGAGCAACAGCAGGCTCTGCAGCAGGCGATCCGGAACGGCGGGGCCACGGCCTCGACTATCGGAACCGCAACCCTGGCTATTGAGACGCTGAAAAAGCAGATTGAAGCGAAAGGCGCGGCAGCGAAGGCGAAGGCTGTTGCATCGCTGACACCGGCACAGCAGGCGAAACTGAAGACGCTGGAAGCGGTAGTTGCGCTCGCACCCACCGTTCGCGAAGCCAATATCCTGGGCCTCGTGACTCCGCCGGAAGGCATGGGACGAGGCGGTGACAGGGGGCCCGGCGGACGTGGACCTGGCGGACCTGGTGGCCGCGGCCCGGGGTTCTGAGCCGTTATTCCCCGCCCCGGCCCGACGCGCTCAGATTGTAGAGCGCGTCGAGCTCGGTGCGGAAGTTTTCCATTACCTGTTTGCGGCGGAGCTTCATGGTGGCGGTGACCTCGCCATGCTCGATGGAGAATTCCCGGTGCAGGATGCGGAAGCGCTTCACTTGTTCAAAGGGCGCGAGTTGTTTGTTGATGCGGGCCACGATTTTCTGGACTTCGGCCTGAACGGCGGGGTCCTCGTGGGGTGCCTTGGCCGCGTCAACGCCCGGGAGTGTCTGGGCGACGGCGGCGTGGACGGTGATCAGGGCGACCAAATGGGGCAGGCGATCCCCGGCGAGCAGAATCTGGTTGATGAGTGGCTCGAACTTAAACTGTGATTCCACGCGGGCCGGGAAGATCTTCTTCCCGTTGGACGACACAATCAGTTCCTTGCTGCGTCCGGTGATGTGGATATAGCCTTCTGGGTCAATGGTGCCGATGTCGCCGGTGTGGAGCCAGCCACCCTGAAATAGTTCGGCGGTGGCTTCAGGGTCTTTGTAGTAGCCGCTGGAGAGGGCGGGACTCTTGATGAGAAGTTCGCCTTCTTCGCTGACGGAGAACTCGACGCCGGGGAGAACTTTGCCGATGCTGCCGGGGCGAGGAGCGTGAACCGGGTTGATGGTTGCGACGCCGCCTTCGGTGAGGCCGAAAGCTTCGATGAGCGGGATGCCGATGGCGTCGTAGAACTCCATCAGGTCGGCACCGAGAGGAGCGGCACCGGACACGGCGAGGCGGAGACGACCACCGAGACGTTCGCGGATTTTGCTGAAGATAATCTTGTTGGCCAGCTTCAGGGGAGCGCTGATGCGCCAGGGAATCGGTTTCCCCGCGTGTTTGTAGCGGGCAGCCGCGAGGCCCAGCGCGAGCGCACCGTAGAAGGCCTTTTGGGCGAGGGGAGATTTCTTGAGAACCTCGGTGCGGATGCTGCTGTACATCCGCTCCCAGACGCGGGGCGGGGCGAGGAAAAATGTGGGGCGGACCGCCTTGATTTCGTTTGGCAGGCGACCGAGGTTTTCGGCAAACGACACCATGGTGCCGGTGCGGATCGGGAGGAGTTCCACGCCAATGCGCTGCGCAATGTGGGCGGAGGGCAGGAACGCAACCGTGCAATCCTCCGGGCCGAGCGGGACCACACCCGGAGCCATATTCACGTTGCCGGCGAGGGAGCCTTGCGTGGTCATCACCATTTTGGGATCGCCGGTGGCTCCTGAGGTCAGGTAGAGGATGGCGTTGTCGGTGGCGGAGACATCGGCGGCGAAACGCCCATGGGTTCGCAGGTCGGCCAGTGACAGGTAACCTTCGGCGGTGCCTTCCATGAGGATGATGTGGCTGACCGGGGCGGATTTGATCTTTGCCAGCATTTTGGCGTTTTCGACGAAGAGGATTTTCGCATCGGCACGCCCGACGGTGGCGATGAGTTCTTCAGGAGGGTAACTGGGGTAGAGCGCGGCCGAGACCGAACCGTTCATCAGAATGCCCTGATCCACCAGGTAGAACTCTGCGGTGGTTTCTGAGCAGATGGCCACATGGTCACCCTTGCCGATGCCGATCGACCGAAGTCCAGCGGCGATCTCTTCCGCCGCAGCCAGGTACTGGTTCCAGGTCCAGGTCTGAACGTTCTTGCCGGAAGGCTGGCGGAGGGCGATACGGTCGCCATGTTGGGCGGCAGCATTGCGCAGTAGTTGTGGAACAGTTATTGCGTCCATTTTTCAGTGAGCCTGTTTTCAGTGAGCCTGAACCAGTCTATTATTCCGACTCGTCCACAACCTGGTCGGCCAAAATCGCAACCATGTCCTGGGCGTCCTGCGTGAGCTTGCCGCGCTGCTGGAGGGTCATGCCTTTGGTCTCAATGGGATCGCCGATGCGGAGTTCCACGGGCCCGCCGCGGACGCGCCAGTGGTGCATCGGGAGAGCCCGACGAGTGAAGCGCAGGCCGATGGGAACGATGGGGACCTGGGCTTTGATGGCGATGTAGGCGGCACCTTCTTTGAAGGGCTTCATATCGTGCTCGGTGCGCGCGCCTTCGGGGAACAGGAGAGCGGAGACGCCGGTTTCCCGGATCATTTTGGCACCGGCCCCCATGGATTTCAGAGACTTCCGGACGTCGTCGCGAACCACGGGGATGTGACCAGCGCGGGTGAGGTGCCAGCCCATAAACGGGATGGAGAAGAGGCCGACCGTTGCGAAAAAGCGAAACTGGTGCGGCAGTGTGGACAGGATGACCGGCGTATCGAAATAGCTGGCGTGGTTGCACGCAAAGACATAGCTACCTTCGGGGTCAAGCTTTTCGAGGCCGGAGACTTCCACCTGGACGAAGGCGACTTTGACGAGGAACCGGGCCCAGGCCTGAGCGATGCGGTGCTGCGTATAGCCTTTCTTATCCCAAAAGGAGGAGATGAGCGAGACTGTGCCAAACAGAATCGTACTCAGAATGATGCCGGGGGCAGTGATGAAGATAGCGCGAAGGTTCCACACGGTGAGAATTCCTATTATCGGTTGCGGCATCTGTTCGCGGGAAAGTACTCGGTTTTGCGCAGGTGGTCCAGGTGCATCAGGGTTGTTGCGCGGGACGCAAGCGGCTTTCTTTATATGGTTTTCGGGCGTCATAGGGTTTTCGGTGGCGGCACTTTCGACCAGTGGCCGCAGCAGCGCTTGTATTTCAGGCCGGAGTTGCAGGGGCAGAGGGCATTTCGTCCTGCAGCAGGACGAAGCGGCACGGGAGCGGGTGACGCGACCTGCTCCGGGGTCTCGTCGGGGTTGTCTTTGAAGTATTCATTCAGCTCGCGTCGTTCTTCTTCCTGAAGCTGGGCATGGAGGGTGGCTTCACTGTCGGCGACGGTGGGCGGATCGGGCGTGTCAGGTTGGTTCGTGGCTTCGGGCTGAGCCTGCTTTTTGGGCAGTTTCAGACCGGGGAGCAGGGTTTTCAGACTGGCGACTCCGGGTAAGAGGATGCCGAGATGGGCCTGCAGGTAGCGATCGGACTGGAGACGGCGGAGTTCTTCGAGATTGCGGCGGACGCCCAGGTTGGTTTGGTCGCGATAGCGAAGCCAGGCGGCGCGGGCCTGGAGGGACGACGACGCCGGTGAGATTTCTGCTTGGGGGCCGGCTTGCGGGCCAAGCGGCGAGTAACGTTCGAGACGCCAGGCGGCACGGACAATTTCGGCGGCGAAATAACATTCGAGGGCACCGTTGGGTTGGAGTTCGGTTTGCCAGAGGTCGACGTGCGCGGCGTATGGCGTTCGGTCTTCCGGAGTTACATCATGAGCGGTGTAATCGATGAGGGTTCGCATGTGGTGTTTTCCTTTCGTGAAGCTTGCTTCTGTGCAGCTTTTGAAACTGGTTTGGCGGACGAGGGAACTGCGGTGTCGTCGACCGGCGGCTGGCCCCCGCGACGGAGCCCAATCAGGAGGCGCAGGGTAGTGCAGAACTGGCGGTGATAGCGGGTATCGAGGCGGTTGAGGGCGGCAAGAACGGTGGCGTGGGCCTCAGGATTGTGGGCCATGGCCAGGTGATAGATGTCTTCGTGTGGCATGAGCCTGTCGCCGTTGGCATTTTTGGGGATGCGAGGGCGGAAGGTGCTGGCCTGGTGTTCGAAGATCGCTTTTTCCATGAGGGCGATACGGGAACCGCGCCACCTGCAAATGGCGAGGTCGTCGACGAGGTAACGCTCGGCGAAATCGCGGGGCTTGAAGTCGGAACGGGCGGTGGCGACGAGACGTCCGAGCCAGACGACACGTTCGGTTCCGATGGTGAAGACTCTGAGTTCCCCTTCGAAGTCAGCGGTGCTGGGTTTTGGCATGAGTAGCTCCTTCTGGACTGGAGTTTTTCATGCGAGGTGTGTAAGACGGGATTTCGGGCGTTCAGGAAAAGCCCCGGAAACGCTTGAAAATGCGGGAGTAATAATTATTATGAAAATCGGTGATCGAAAAAAGATCGCTTCGCCGAAACGGCACAAAAGCGCGGTGGGAGCGTGGCTGCGGGCGGTGCCGGTTGGGGGATATGAGCGCAAAAGATCGCTCCGGCTTTGCGGCGAGAAAGCGGAGGAGCAATGCGGCGGCGTGCCGCAAGCCAATATGACCGCGCGGCGAGCTAATGCGCAGTTAGCGGACGGTTATGGGGTTTGCATGGCCGCTGGAGACCGAGCCCGCCGAAGCGCTCCCGATCAAGGCTAATGACTTTCTGGGAGCGTGGCAGACAGGCGCCAATTCTCTGAGTGGCCGACAATCCGCCCAGAGCACGGCCCACGCTTCCCCGAACGCCGTTTCCGGACCTTTGGAGGCGCGGCACCTCACCGAGAAGCCGACTATATGTCCCCGTGGTTGGTAAGCACTACGCCGCTACACAAGGGCCAGTCCCCGCTTTTCCGATAACGCCGCTCTTCATTCCCACTTACCTGGATGCCCAGCGCTGTCGCCACTGGCCATACCCGTCAGGAAAGCTCATGAGAACGGCTGCTCGCAGGTGACCAGCCTGCGGCGGTTAGCGCGATATAGTTCTCGAGCCGAGCCAACCGCGATCCGAGGTCTACCGAATTCCGGCTCGTGTACAGAACCCTCTTATGTGTTGCTCACAGCTTCTTCAGCCAGATATTCCGATACCACACCTCGTTATCCCTGGGGGCCTTCGAGCTGAAGACCAGCGATCCGTCCGCGTCTTCATATATCGTGCCAGGGGACGCATCGGTGGCAGGGCTTTCGTAAATGCGATGCCCGATTCCACCCGCCAAATTCACAATCGAGACGCTGGCATTAGAATGAAGCGGAGGTATCGGATGAATCACACGGTCACAATCTTGCTGTTGTTCTCACTGCACGCACGCGCGGCCGACCTGGGGAAATCCCTTACCTTCCACGCCGATTTTGACGGCTCCACCGACGCTCGATACGCAGCCGGTGACAAACGCATCTATACCGCTCCAGCCTGGCGGGAACAGGCCGCTGCGAAGCCAGGTCTTGACCATCCCGACCTGGAACTCGCCGCGGACAAGGGTCGTTTCGGCGGGGCGTTACGATTCAGCAGGAAAAACGAAAAGGCTGTGTTCTATCAGGCGAATAAGAACGTCACTTTCGATCCGAAGAACTGGACGGGCACCATCTCATTTTGGTTGAGTCTGGACCCCAATCAGGATCTGGCCCCCGGCTTTTGCGACCCGATCCAGATTACCGACAAAGCCTACAACAACGATGCTATCTGGGTGGACTTTACCAAAGACGACCGCCCCCGCCATTTCCGCCTCGGCGTGTTCGGCGACCTGAAGTCGTGGAATCCGAAGAGTCTTGAGGGCGACACCCCGGACTTCAGGAACCGGTTGGTTGTGAACCAGAAGCCTCCCTTCGCTCGCGGGAAGTGGACCCACGTGGCGATAACCCACGAAGGCCTC
The DNA here is from genome assembly GCA_010084195.1 of Terriglobia bacterium. GTDB lineage: Bacteria > Acidobacteriota > Terriglobia > Bryobacterales > Bryobacteraceae > BOG-234. The sequence goes on along the minus strand of RGPS01000062.1, from coordinate 4,130 downwards.
GGCGGCGGGAAAGGCACTGCGCACCTCTATCTTGACGGCCGCTTGCAGGGCGCCGCCGGGCCAGTCGCCGAGACGTTTTCGTGGGATATTTCTGCCGCAGCCATCCGGTTGGGTGTCAACTATATCGGCCTGTTCGATGATTTGGCTGTGTTCAGCAGGGCTCTGACCGGCGACGAAGTCAAGAAGTTGTACGGCCTCAGGAAGGGCGTGGCATCACTAAAGCTGCCTGCGCCCTCCCGATAAGGCGATTCGGCCCGGTCAAGGAGTCGTATGGGCGCGTTCGACGTGCCATGCGCCGGGCAAAAACCCTTCGCCGGGCAGAGTTGGCGTGCTCACTCAGCCGTTCAACCCCAACCGTTCAACACCAACCGATCAACCCCCCTTGTCTCCGGGGTATTGAGTGCGATAGTATACGGCTGCTCGCTCGAGTCCATGGCGAGGTTGTATCCAGGGGAGATTTCATGAAATCGATCATCCGTCACACGGTCTGCGCGCTGGCGCTGGCGACACTCAGCTTTGCGCAGGTAACCACGGCTACTTTGACCGGCATCGTAACCGATCCCTCGGGAGGCGCGATCTCGGGTGCAAATATCACTATCACCCATACGCAGACCAATGTGTCCAGTGCCCGGACAGCGGGGGCGACGGGTGAGTTTGCGTTCGATTTTCTGCGGATTGGTACTTACTCAATTTCCGTTGAGGCACCGGGCTTCAAGCGCCACGAGCGCCGGGGTCTCGATCTCGCCACCGGTCAGACAGTCAGATCCACTTTTGTGATGGAGGTCGGGTCAGTCTCTGAGATCGTCAATGTGGAAGCCTCTGCGCCGCAGATCAGCACGGAAACCTCTGAACAGGTCCAGACGTTTGAAGGGCGAAAAGTGACGGAACTCCCCCTCGGGCGCCGCAACGTCAGCAACATTCTGAGCCTCTCAGCCGGAGTCGACTCCGGTAGTGGACGCAGCCCCCGACTCAACGGTCTGGGGGCAACCGGAACGGGCATCAGCGTGGATGGTACCGACGCCAACTCCAATCCCGAGCAGAAGAGCATGTCGCAATACGGTGCCCGGAATTACATTGATGTGATGAGTATCGACGCCGTCGCTGAGGTGCAGGTCATCCGCGGCATCCTGCCCGCCGAATATGGCAGCGTAGTTGGCGGTCAGGTCAATCTCATCTCCAAGTCCGGATCCAATGAGTGGCACGGGACTTTGTTTGAAAACTATCAGTCCCATGCCCTGAATGCACGCAGTCCATTTACGCCATCGCGCACTGCCACCGGCACAGAAATCCGCCGACCCCGGATTGTTTTCAATCAGTTCGGTGGCACCCTGGGGGCACCAATCAGGAAGGATCGCATTTTTGGCTTCTTCACTTACGAGGGGTACCGGGAGTCGGCGTCCCGCCGTGTGACCGGCACCGTTCCGACGCAGGCTTTTCGCGACGAGATTCTGAGAGCTTTGCCCTTCCCGGAAATGAAACTGCTGCTGGCTGCTGCGCCGCTGCCTGTTTCTCCAGTGAACGCTGATATCGGAACCAGTGATGCAATTCGCAATTCCGTGAGCCGCGACAATCATCTGGTGATGAAGGGCGATGCCCACGTGACCAGTAACAGCAACCTCGCCTTTACCTACACCCGGATGCGGCCCTACGGCCTCGACCCAAACTACCTCGCGAACGGCGCTAATGACAGGACGTTCAAGTACGTTTCGGATCGGATTGCCTCGAGCTACACCATCGGCGGGGCTGCCTGGACGTCAGAGAGCCGTTTCGGCTGGAACTTCAACGATATGCAGCGCCTTGATGCCTTCTTCACCCAGAAAGACCCCGCGGGCACGAAGGAGGTGGTGCCGTGGGGCCGGAGCATCCCCACAATCTCCATCGCCGGGACCTCCGGTTTCGGCGTGGGGTCTGCAGAGATCTGGGACATGAACGGCAGCACTTACAGCATCGACCAGAAATTTTCGCTCCGCAAGGGCAAACATGCTCTCAAGTTCGGAGGCAAGTACTCGCTGAATACCGGATTCCGCACCAATCCGCAAAATCCGGCATTTAATTTCGCCAGCAAAGCTGACTTTCTGGCCAACCTGCCCAGCGGTGTTACGCCCAGCTTTGGGTCCCCACCCTTCAGTTCGGCCATGCATGAACTTGGCTTCTTTACTCAGGATGACTGGCGCGTGAATTCCCATCTGGTTCTGAATCTGGGCCTGCGCTACGACTTTTACACCAATAACGTTTCCAAACCCACCACCAACATCCCGGTTGGCTTCTACAACCTGACTCCCCCAAAGGATTGGAATAAGTTTGATTTCGGAGCCGTCACCGACCCCAAGAATCCGTACAACCACGACGGCTGGGTGAATCTGGGACCGCGCGTCGGCTTTGCCTATGACGTTGACGGTAAGGGGAAGACCGTGGTCCGGGGCGGCTTCGCTATCCTCTTCAGCCCCAATGTACCCGGCGTGGTTCGCCAGGCCGTTGCTGATCCGATTGTGCCATTCCGCGTTAGCTGGAGCGCCACGGAAGCCAGGGATCTGGGGTTGAAGTTTCCGCGTTATTCGGATGACCTGCGGGAGGTAGTGAAGCAACAGGTTGCCTCCACCGGAACCAGGTTCCCATTCTCCGCCATCAATCCTGGGCTGGAGAATCCCTACGCTATCCACTACCAGTTCAATATCCAGAGGGCTGTCACCTCTACCCTGATGATCGAGTCCGGTTATGTGGGTAACCGCGGTGTGAAGTTCATTATGCATCGGGTTCCGAACCTGCCGGACCGCCTTACGGGAATCCGCCCCAATCCCAAACTGGTGTTTGGCGGGTACTATGTCGACAACTCCCAGAACACGAGTTACAATGCCTGGCAGACCTCCGTCCGCAAGCGGTTCTCCCGAGGCTTCTCCTACGACGGGCACTATACCTACAGCAAAACGCTCGGGGTTTCCGGCGGCGACATCGGCGCCTACTACGGCTCCGACAACAGCAGCAACAATATCCAGGACTTCAATAATCCCAGGGCAGATCGTGGCCCGAACGGTGGCGACGCAACCCATCGTTTTGTGGCCGACTGGATTTATGAAGTGCCGCAGCTCTCCACCTCCAACCGCCTCGTGCGCGGCGCTTTGGGCGGGTGGGAAATCAGCGGCATCTTCAATACCCGCAGCGGCGGTCGAGACACGGTGACGATGACTTGTGCGGCTGGCCAATACTGCCGTCCGGACTATGTCGGTGGGTCCACCTCCTTCTCAGACTGGAAGCAAAACACCTCGACACGTTGCATCGTGGGTGCCCGCTGTGCGATTCAATATCTGAATCCGGCAGCCTTTGCGCTGGTTCCTCTCAGCCCGATTTCGAGAAGTGCAATTCGTCCCGGTAATCTGGGACAGGGTTCCATAAGAGGTCCCGCCAGCTGGACGACGGACGCCTCCGTATCGCGAAACTTCAAGGTGGGCGAAAAGACGACCTTCCAGTTCCGTGCGGATATGTTTAACGCCACCAACCGCGTAAACTACAGCGGGCCGTCGACGAATCTGAACGCTGCTACGTTTGGCCAGATCAGTGGCACCGGAGCGATGCGCGTGATCCAGCTCAACGCGAAATTGCGTTTCTAGCGTGAGATCCATACTTCAAGATTTCCTGGGCCGAGCCCCGGCGTTTGAACAGCGCTAATCCGGTTGCCGGGGACAATACCGGTAGCGTTAAGCGCATCTGCCAGTTCTTTGGCAGCCAAACCGTTGTCGCCCGCGTAGCGAACCTGGTTAAGTCCCGCGGCCTTCGGAGTGCGCTCGCCGCTTGAACCCTGCGGCTGCCAACCGGCGGTCTTCAGGCCCTGGTTCAACGCAGTGATCTGAGCGCGAGTCAATAGTCCGGCAACCTGAATGTACACAGGTTGACCAGATATACGCGTTGGTGGCGCGACGACATACGCCGACTTTTCGTCAATGATCACACGGATCTGCCCGGGATTGAGGTGAACTGTTCGCGGATCGACAGTAGTCCCGGGACGATCCGCCATTTGCTCTGTTGCGAAGACGGTGCGTGCCAACACGCCCTCGACCGCGCGCCAGTCGCGCAACGTAACCGCCTTCTTAATCTCCTGTAGCCTGTCCGGTTTTAAACCCGTCGAATTCGACGGG
>RGPS01000610.1 GCA_010084195.1 Terriglobia bacterium | reverse complement strand
ATGCACCGGCCGCCCATTGACCTGCTCCAACAGTTCACCGCCCCCCAACACCTCCGCACGGGACACCACCGAGTTGGGCACCACATAGGAGATGACCAACTGCTCTTGCTCTCGCTGGGACGGGGTCAACCGGAACAGCAGGTGACGGAACTTCCCCAAATGCATTGTACGCAGCGGCATCACCACCAACCCGCCAAAGGTCTCGTAATCCAGCGCCTCCAATGGGTAATACACCGTTTGGAAGGCCCCCGACAGCACCGGACGCAGCACCGTCGACACCGTGTGGACCTGTTGACGCTGCGCCTCCCAGAACCGGATTTGGAGGGCCTTCTGGACCGGCAGCAACTCCAGGGCGAAGGACAGGGGGATCTTGGCCCCGTACCAGGGCACCTTGACGTCGCCGACGTTGTCGATCTTGTACTCTTCGCTCTCGCCCGACGGCAGAGTGTGCAGGACGGCGCAGAGCCGGTCGCCAGGCTGGACGATGCCGTACAGCGAGGAGTGCCGGGACACCCACTGCACCCGCACCCCCTCGCGGCAGTCGCCCTCTCCGTAAGGGGCCGAGGTGCCGTTGTGGTACAAAAGGCCCAACGAGGGCAGGTGCAGGACCCGCGCATGGTCCGTCACCGCCAGCGCATCGAATCCGCGTCGCCCATAAAAATCCACCAGCTCCCGCAGGCTCTTCTGGCGGGCGATGAAGCTGACCTTGACGTCGCTGTCGCCCATGGGGTACCCCACCACCAGCAACTGCTGCCCCAACGTCAACGCCTTCACATCCCCGCGGTTGAAGTAACGGGTGCGCGGAGGAAAGTCAGAGTCCGTCACCGCCAGTATCGCCATGTCGATTTCGGGCAGGAGGGTCACGACGCGCGTATTGAACTGGCGGTCCTTGCCAATGGCCGGGACGGTCACTCGCACGCCTCGTTCGGGATAGGCTTTGATCACCACATGGGCTGCCGTCATGATCAGTGTGGGGGCAATGAAGAACCCGGTTCCCCGGCCCTGTTTGGAGCCAGCCACTTGGAAGGGCACCAGGGGGTTGAACTCGG
>RGPS01000609.1 GCA_010084195.1 Terriglobia bacterium | reverse complement strand
ATTCCCGTTCAGGCCCGTGCCGCCGTCAGAGCGCTTCTCGACCTGGTCCATGTCCTTCTCGCCGAAAACCGCCTGCTCCGCGGCAAGGTCGATCTCATGGTTCGGCGGTATTTCGGTGGCCAGAAGAACGAGTCCCTTTCTCCCGAACAGCTCCAACTCCTGCTCCAGGGCTTCACCACTGAGTTGCTCGCCGCCCGCGCCGAGATTGATCCACAGCCTCGACCCGCTTCCTCGTCGACGACTCGCAAGCCTGTTCGCACCGGAGTGCCGGAACACCTCCCGTTGCGTTCCTCCCAGGTGCTGGTGCCCCAGGAGGTCCAGGACAGCCCCGGGCTGTTCCGTGAGATCGACCGCGATGTCACCTCCATCCTCGACTACGAGCCCGGCCGGTTCGTGCGCGATGAGATCATTCGCCCCCGCTTCGTCCGCAAGGAGCAGATCGCAACCCCGGCGATCGAATCGACAGGGGCCACGACTTCCGCCCCGGTGAGTCCGGTGGACTTGGAAGTGATCGCGTCGCCGCTGCCCAATCGCCTGATTGAAAAGGGCCTTCCAGGAGTGGGCTTGCTCACCCATCTGATCATCAGCCGCTTTGACGATCATCTTCCGTTCTACCGCATCCAGAAGGGTTTTCAAGAGCGTCATCAGGTTCAACTCAGCCGCCAGACCATGGTGGGTTGGACCGAGTCGATCGCCGAGTGGTGCCGTCCGCTGGTGGAACGGATCAAGGAGCGAATGTTCCTCAAGGGATACCTTCAGGTCGATGAGACCCCGATCAAGTATCTGGACCGGGATGAACCTGGGAAAAGTCAGCAGGGTTACTTTTGGGTGTATGCCGAACCTGGGGGTGATGTCGTCTTCGACTGGCAGACCACGCGTGGAGCGGATGCACCGAGGGACTTTCTGAAGGGATTTGAGGGACGCCTCCAATGTGACGGCTATGGTGTCTATGGTGCGATCGCAGCGGAGCAGCCAAAGTGGCAGCTGTACTATTGCGTGGCGCATTGGCGGAGGAAGTTCATCGAGGCCAAGGATGAGGATCGGCGGGC
>RGPS01000608.1 GCA_010084195.1 Terriglobia bacterium | reverse complement strand
GACATGCGGTCCAACGAGAAGAAGGCGCTCGCGAAGCTGAAGACCCAAGCTGCCTCCAAGTTGAAGCGGGAGAACAAGGCCAGGGAGAAGCAGGGCCTTCCTCCGCTGGAGGAGATGTCTGTCTCCCTGCCACCCACCACGGAGTCTGACGAAGAAGACGATGACGAGGGAGACGACACGCCGAAGGTAGTATCCGGCGTGCCCATGACGGAGAAGGGCCAGGTAGCCACAGACCGGGACACGCTGGTCAAGCTGGTCCACCCGGAAGCCCACAAGGCTGCGAAAGAAGCCTACATGGAGGACATGCCGAAAGACCTGGACTCGCTGCAAGGAGTGGTCCCTTCGGTCAAGCCGTTCTGTCGCGAGGCGGGTGCGCTGTTCATGATCGACGGCAAAGAGTTCTACAACCACTTCGTGATGCACGAGGTGGGGGATCGGAGCGGGGTAGAGAAGCTCCTGAAGACGTTCATCCCGGTGCTGCTGCAGGGTACGCAGGTGCCGATCAACCCACGTTGGAATGTTCTTGTCGCGACTGGAAGAACTTCCTGCTCAAAACCTAACCTTCAGCAGCTCCCTCGAAAGGGCGGGGTCCGGGAGTGCTTCATCCCGAGGTACGGGTACCACTTCATCGGAGCGGACTACAGCTTCGTAGAGTTGTGTACGTTGGCCGAGGTCTGCTACGCTCTGTTCAAGTACTCCAAGCTGGGCGACGCCATCAACGCGGGCCTGGACCCCCACCTGGACTTCGCTGCGGCCCTCATGGGCATTCCCTACGAGGAGGCGGAAGCACGCCTCGCAGCGGGAGACGAGCAGGTTGCGGAGATGCGGCAGGCTGCGAAGTGTTTTCATCCAGACACGGAAGTGCTCACACAGACAGGCTGGAAAAAGATTCTTGCGCTCCGAGAGGGCGAGGAAGTTCTTGCTGCGGAGCCAGGAACAGGCGGCGTAGTGGAGATGCACTGGGAGAAGCCAACACGGACGTCGAGAATTCGTCATCGAAACTCGGCACATTCAGCAAGAACGCAGGACTAGCATTCGCCGCCGCAGGTG
>RGPS01000607.1 GCA_010084195.1 Terriglobia bacterium | reverse complement strand
GTAGCAGCCGGCCAAACCAAAAAGCTGGCCGTCTACGGCGGTTTCGCCGAAGTCCTCGCCACCAGCGCCAGAGTCCTTGCAGACGGAGCCGAATTCGGCACCGAAATCAACAAGGAAAAGGCCCAAGCCCGTTTAGCCGCAGCCGCCAAAGCGGCCGATCACATCACTCCGGACACCGACCAGCAGGCCGCCCAGGACGAACTCCTCAAAGCTCAGGCCGCAGTCGAAGCCGCCAGCTAGTGTAGTGTCCAGGAAATAGCCGGACACGCGACTTCAGTCGCGTCCTCCTCAGCCTGCAGGCCGGATCAGGGCTCCTTGCGGTTAGGTATTTCCTGGACACAGCACTAGCCGCATCTGCGGCAGGGCTGCCAGGTCTTCGGTTCCGCTTGAGAAATAGACCGGCTGGAATCCAGAAAGTTAGCCTGGGCGTTGGTCGCCCAGCCCCGTGATTCGGACGCTGCCATCCGCGAAGTTCGCCCGGATTTCCAACTCGCCGCCCAGCGCCTTGATGAAGTCCGCCAGAGTTCGCACATACATATCGCTACGCCGCTCCATTTGTGAAATTGCGGACTGATCTTTATGCAGGATACTTGCCAGGTGCGCCTGCGTCAGATTACGTGCCTCCCTGACCCGGTTTAGCGGCATTTCGGCTTTCATTTGTTCGACACGAGCGTTGCTGGCCTCCAGGCGTTGAACGCCCATTTTCTCTTCCAGCAATCGAAAATTCTTTCGCGGCATATCAGCTAAGACCTTCTCTCTTCAACTCGTTGAGGTGTTCATCGTAAAGCCGATGAGCTTCGGGAATGAACTTCTGATACCAGCGGTCATCCCCCGTTTGGGCTCCTCCGATGAGAAGTATTGCAGTCCGCAAGGGATTGAACGCGTACAAGACCCGGGGAAGTTCATCGGCCGGAAACCGCATGGAATCAGTCAGGCCGACAGGGGGAGTGCCCGGAACTCATGGGCCAGGTAGCTGGCATGCGCCAGGCAGGCCCGGACATCTTCGCTGGTCAGACGAGGGTAGTCCGAAAGCAACTGTTCCTCCGTCTC
>RGPS01000606.1 GCA_010084195.1 Terriglobia bacterium | reverse complement strand
GCTTACTTCGCCGGCGTCGTACTCCTCGGCTGCCTTCTGGCTCCTCCCTTTTTCTGGGCCGGCCAAGCACTTTCCGAGCACGGCGTCCTTCCCTCCCTGCAAGGGGTCGCGTTCAAAAAATACTTCCACCGCGCCATGCTCGTCGCCGCTCTCGGCCTGCTCTGGCCACTGGCGCGGTCCCTGCGACTCCACAGCCTTGAGAGCCTCGGACTCATCCCAAACCCCCGCTGGGGACGCCACCTGCTCGCCGGTTTCGCCGTCGCGGCCATCGCCGTGGGAATCATGGCTGCCGTCTACATCGCCCTCGGAATCTACCAGTGGAAAACCGTTCTCCCCTGGGGCCGCATTCCCAAACTGGCTCTCAGCGCCGCCGTGGTCGGCCTCCTCGAAGAAAGTCTCTTCCGGGGCGTCTTCCTAGGAGTTTTCCAGCGCAGCATGTCCGCCCGCACTGCACTGCTGTCCGTCACCCTCCTCTTCTCCTCGCTCCACTTCCTCAAACCAGACAAGGAAACCCTGATAGGTCCAGTGAACTGGCTTTCCGGCTTCCAACTCCTGCCCGGCGCATTCCATCAATTCGCCGAACCGGGCCTCTGGCTGGCCAGCTTCAGCACCATCTTCGTTCTGGGCTGGGTGGCCGGCATGGCACGTCAGCTGACCCGTTCCCTCTGGCTGAGCATCGGCTTCCACGCTGGCATCGTCTTTGTAAAAATGGGCTTCAGTAAGCTCACCGAACGCCACCAACAATTCCTCCCCTGGGTGGGCCCCGAGCTACAGATCGGACTCGTACCGGTGTCATTGCTGCTATTCGCCCTTGCACTGGTGTGGATGTGGACGGCGAATTCCGAACAAAACAAAGCGTCTCATTCTGCCTGATCGCATGATCTATCTCGATCACAATGCAACGGCACCACTTTGCGCAGCTGCTCGCGAGGCGTGGCTGGCAGCGCATGAACGCGGCTTCGGAAACCCATCCAGTCTCCACAGGCCAGGACAAAGGGCGGAACGCGCGCTGGACTTGGCTCGCGAAGAGCTTGCCGCGCACTTGGGCTC
>RGPS01000605.1 GCA_010084195.1 Terriglobia bacterium | reverse complement strand
CTCCACCGGCAACGTCCCGGCGAACCCGCCGGGAACCCGTAACGCCGGGGCGATGGCGAAATTTCACCAACGAGAAATCCCCAAAGGCGTGCTCGGCCACCTCAGCAAGGTCCGCGAATTCATGCGGAGCCTGGGCTACACGGTGCGGCGCCGGGACTGCACGGGAGACCCCGGGTACCACCGGGCCAAGACCGACCTGGAGGTGCTTACGCGGACCCACGGGTGGCTGGAGACCCACAGCTGCACCTACTTTGGCGAGGAGCAGGTGCGGCGCCTGGGAATTACTGGTAGGCTCCACTCCATCAGCTGCACGGGCGCGGCCTCCCCGCGGATACTAGTCCCGTGGCTAGAGGAGCAGGGCCTGGAAGGCTACTTGCTATCGGCGGGCCAGGCGACCGCGGGCCAGTAGGCGATGTAGCGCTTTCCCATGGAATCCTCGACGGCGGCCTTGCCGACGATTTTTTCGGCCTCGTAGCGTTCGTCCGCGGTCGCGAACACCACGCCCAGGCACTCGCGCCCGTACATCCCGCGCCCCGAGTAGCTCCGGGGCTTGAATCCTGCTTCGACGAGGCGCTGAATGATCGTTTTGGTATTCATGCGTTAGTACCGGGCAGGGTCCCCGAGAGTTTAGCGAGGAGGCTCTTAGAACTCCCCCCGCTCGGCGTAGCGGGCGTACCGGGCCAGGGGCGCGGGTAGGTCTAGGTTCGGGTACTCGACCCCGAAGGCCCGCTCGTAAAGGTACTTGACGACCCCGGTGGTGCCTTTTATGGGTGTGAGGGCGTTGATCGCCCCCTTTGGCGGTAGCCGCTCTGGGTCCAATTTCCACACGCTGTAACCGCGGCGGCGGAGGTTCGTCGCCACGGAAGCGCAGGAGGCGGATATCCAGTTGCCGTGCTTGTTCACCTGTATGTAGGCTCGGCGGGGGCTTCGACTCTTTAGGGTCACGGGGAGAGCGGTTACCTTTTTGGTCTAAACCCGGCGGGGTCTTGAACGGTACTTCAACGGCATCTGACCCCTCCCCTACGGAAAGACCCCCCCACAATGAAAAAC
>RGPS01000604.1 GCA_010084195.1 Terriglobia bacterium | reverse complement strand
TATTCAGCACGTCCGAGTATGACAAATGCCTTCTTCCTGTCCTTTTCTGGGATCCGCTCGGCCCGCTTCCTGAGCAACCCCTTCACGTCGGCCGACGTGACGCCCTCGACCTGCAGCCCCTTTCGGAAGTCGTCACCAAAGGTCTGTGGGTCAAGTCCGTTTTGAAGGACGGTGCGTGCCTCGTCCGCGGAAGAGACGGCAAGGAGCACGACCCGCTTCGGATCGGCAGTCGCATCGATCCCGGCACTGATGCTCTGGATCGAGGTCCACTGGGGCGTGGTGGCACGGGGCTGCCGGGATCCGGTCCGTCTGGTTCCGAAGCCATCGGGGTGACTGGTTTCACCTAGGATGTCCACAAAGAGCCCGTTGTCGTTGTCCCAGTCCTCCCCGGTGCCGTCCGCAAACTGCACTTCCGAAAACTGCGTGCCTCCCCAGTCGTATTCAGGATCCTGCTGGACCTCCGGATCCACCACATCGCCCCCTTCCACGGGCTCTGCCTCTGTCGCTCTCCCCCTACGGCCCGGGGGAGGCAGCCGGACCGGTTCGACCTTTACCTCTCCCGGATCAAGCATCCGGTAGCGGTTCTGAATACCTCTCGTGGCTCCGGCGATGACCTGGATCTCGTCTATGTGCGCATCGATCAGCGCACGGGCTTCGTCGATGACACCGCCGATTTCTCTCCGTAACTCACCAGCGGTCCTGGGCATGACCTTCATGAACAGACTGGCTTGCGCCCACAGTGGGTCCCCAGCCGGCGCCTCTTCCGCGACTACCGGCTCGGCCGGTCCGGTGCCGGGCACCGTGGCTGGCGTCCCGGTGCCGGTGTCCCCCACAGTCGGCTCCTGTCGCGAGGTGCCTTCACTGGAACTTGCCTGTGGGTCTGGCTCCGTGACTTGACTGGCATCTGGCTCAGTGGCTAGATCGCTGTCCAGATAGGCACGGCGCTTACCGTCGATTCTGTCGAAAGCCTCGAGTGCGGCTACGGCGCGTGTGGTGGCGTCAACTAAAGCGCGCCGGGTAGTGCCGACGGCTTCCCATGCTTGTTTCAAT
>RGPS01000603.1 GCA_010084195.1 Terriglobia bacterium | reverse complement strand
CGGATCGGTCGTGGAATGTAGGGGGAAGGTCAAGGAACTCTGACGCTACTTCAAGCCGAAATTGCGCGGCAGTAATCCGTGCTGAAGGCCCTGCCGGAGCAGTTGGGCCACGTTCCGGACGTTCAGGCGCCGCATCAGATTGAAACGGTGCACTTCGACCGTGCGGATGCTGATGGCCAGCGACTCCGCGATTTCCCTGTTCGTGTGACCCAGGGCGACCATCTTGAGAATTTCCCGTTGCCGGGGTGTGATGGAAAACTCGGCCTTCGGGCTCCGGTCTATCTGAAGTGCGTTGTTCCCTCGACTGCGTGCCATGTGGTACTCCCGATCAAATGTTCCTCGTCAATCTAGCAAAGGGTCGCTGACCTGTAAACGAAACGGCCAATCTGTGCAGGCCGCCGATTCCCCTGATGGCGCGGCGATTCCATCCATTCGTGTTGCTACGTAAGTGTCTGTAATGTGTTCGCCGGTGGGAGTTGCATCATGGCGTGGATGAAAGTCGTAGCGCTGCTGCTCTGGTCTCATATCACCCAGAGGCCGTTTCGCACCGGGTTGACCATTGTAGGCGTGGCGCTGGGCGTGGCGGCGTCGGTGGCGGTGCGGACCGCCAATATGGAGGTCTTGCACTCGTTCGAACAGGCGGTGCTCACGGTAGCCGGTCCGACCACCCTGGAGGTCTCCGGCGGGGATTTCGGGCTGGATGAACAGCTGATTGCAAAGGTGCGGGACGTGCCGGGGTTGGCCTCCGCATCTCCGGTGCTCGTGCAGACCGCCGTGAGGCTCGATGCCGGAACGACCGGCGCGGCGCTGCAAGTGATGGGATTGGATCTGCTGGCGGAATTCGATTCCCGAGGCTTCCGGGTGGCACAGGAGGAGAACGACAATCCGCTGGCCGATATGTTGAAAGCCGACAGTGTGTACCTTGGAAGAAAACTGGCGGCGGAGTGGCACCTCACGACAGGGAGTACGATCCAACTCCAAGCCGGACCCCGGCAGGTACAGGCGCGGGTGGCCGGTGTGATTCAGGACCGATCCGACCGGGTCTCGTCC
>RGPS01000602.1 GCA_010084195.1 Terriglobia bacterium | reverse complement strand
GGGCGCATTCACTTTACGACGAGCCGCGACCGGGTGAAGAAGGCGATTAAAGATTCGCGGGCCGCCGAGGGTACCTGGCCGGACGTGCATCTGCTGTGGGATCTGCATCCGGTGATGGAGTGGCTGAACTTCAAGCTGATGGTGGCGTTTGGGCGGAAGCAGGCTCCGGCGATCCGGCTGGCGGGTGCGCTGGCCGCCGGGGAGAGCCTGTTCCTGATTCAGGGCGAGATTCCGAACAAGAAAGGGCAGCCCGTGATTCACGAATGGTTTGCCGTGCGATTCGCAAGGCAACAGAAGGTGGGCGTGCTGGCTTTGGCGGAGTTCCTGAAGCTGACACAACTGGACACGAAAGCGTATCCGAACCCGGGCGAGATGGACATTTCGGTGGGTCTGACGAGTCTGCTGCCGGAGGCGGTGGACGAGGCGAGAGCTTACATGTCGGCGAGGCGGCAGGCCTTCCAGGAAGGGCTGGCAGAACGGCTGCGGGGTGAGATGGAAAACCTGAACAATCTACAGGACCGGCAACTCTCGTTCCTGGAGTTCGAACTGCCGGATGACCCCTCGCTGGTGGGTGCCCGGCGAACCCGGAAGCAGGAGAGACTGCGGCGGATCGACGAGGTTTTCGCCAGCTATCGCAGCTGGGTTGAGGAGACGCTCACCACCGAGGACAGTCCCTTTCTGCGCGTCGCCGCCGTGTTTTTCGGTTAAAGGGAAATTCCCATGGCCATTGACCTGACGGGCATTACCAACGAGAACGAGTTTTATACGCACCACTACCTGGCGGCCATTCTGGAGAATGACCTGAAGGCTGTGCTGGAGGCGTGGGCCAAACTGGAGAACCCTCCGTATGAGGAACTGAAGGCGCTGGCGAAGCCCTTCCAGACAATGCTGCGGGAGCCGGACCGCGCCGCACAGAGTGCACTGCGGGTCCAGTGGTTTGCAGACCTGTTTGCGGTGCTGGGCTATCCGCTGACACCTGAAGACTACGAATTCGAAGATGGCACGGTACTGCGCCTGGCGGGGCAGATCAGCAAGGCGAACGGCCAGCCG
>RGPS01000601.1 GCA_010084195.1 Terriglobia bacterium | reverse complement strand
CGCTCAGAAGAAGTGCGATCCCAATCACGCCGGCCCAGTTTCGACCGGTCCGGTCCGCACGCAGATTGTGGTGGAAGTCCACCATCCAATACATCCAGCCCAAGTTGGTTTCGCCCAGGATCTTGCCTGCGCAGCCATCGTAGGTGATGTGGCGATAGATCTTTTCTTCTGCCCCATGGATGCGCATCTGAATGCGCGGGTCGCCTTTAGAGGGGAAGTAGAGGCGGTCGATCTTCGATCCCGTGTATTGTTCGATCTCAGCTTCGGCCCGGTTCCAGTCAGCTCGCTCTGTACATCCAGAACTACTGACCGCGGCCGGCGAGAGCAGTCCGGTGAGTTGCGGCCGAAACGTAACGATCGTCCCCGATACGCCCATCACACAGATGAAAGCGCCGAACAGCAGCCCCAACCAAAGATGAAACCAACGGATGTTCAGGCGGACGGCAAAGCGGTTATATTCCATGCGAACCTCTGCGATGAGCCAAAGTAGCAGTCGCAGATTTCAGCAAGGTTAGGGGAACCTTAGGATTGCCTGAGGGATTTGTTTCATTCAGCCAACAGTTACCGTATCGGGAGTTTCCACAGCTCTCAATTCTCCGGCACTCGCGGGAATAAGGACGTGGAAGTTGCTGCCCACTCCAGGTTGACTGTCGACTTCGATCACTGCTCCATACAGAGCAGCCAATTCCGTCGCGATTGCCAGCCCCAGGCCACAGCCGCCGTCCGCCCGGTTGCGGGCTTTGTCGACTCGATAGAACCTGTCGAACAACTTGGGCAAATGTTCCGAAGCAATGCCGATGCCCGTGTCGCTGAACGTGCAGCAAAACAACCCCGATGGCGCAAGCCGGACGGTGACGGTCACCTGCCCGCCTGATGGCGTATAGCGGATCGCATTCTCCAGAAACGCGAACCATAAGCGTCGCAGGTGCTTGCAGGATGAAGGCGGCCGAGAGCAGTTCCAGAATCATTGAGAAGTAGGTCGGGTGCCGCATCCACCGGAAGGGGCCGGTGCGCACGAACTGATGGGTCTCCCGAATCTCCACATGTAGGC